>CAWUJF010000350.1:0-4255 GCA_963922405.1 uncultured Hyphomicrobiales bacterium
TCATTGACCCACATCCACCGCTCACAGGGTGAAAAACAAAGCCCGTTAGGCTGATTGAACATGTAACGGTCAGAGACGAGAATTGGTTCATTGCCAGGCACATGGTCAGGGGGAAGCATATAGACGCCCTGGAAGCCCTGCTGAAGCGGTCTTGGCACGCCAAAATGTTCCATCCGGCCATAGGTTGGATCTGTGAAGTAGATTGTGCCATCCGACTTGACGCAAATATCGTTTGGCGAATTGAGTTCCTTACCCTCAAAATGAGAGCAAAGGACTGTCCTGTTTCCTGACGGAGATATGCTGACGACGGAGCTTGTGGCGTGCTCACAAACGAGCAGGTTCAGCTCCGCATCGTAGGTCATGCCGTTGCCTTTGTTTGACGGGCGCTGGATTTCCTTTATGCCGCCTTCAGGAGTCCATTCCCGGCGCACATCGGCTGGCATGTCTGAAAACAGCAGACGCCGCTCACGCGGGTTCCAGATCGGCCCCTCCGTAAAGGTAAATCCCGTTCCCAACTGGCTGATTGGTGCATATTCATCAATCAGTTCCAGAAACTTACGATCAACTATGACCTGACCCATGTTACTCCTCCACAATCAGGATATGTTAGACCGGGAACCAATCCCGTTTCGGCAATGTTTCGGTTACAGGACCCGGAACAGTCATGCCCAAACGACCCACAACCTGCTGATTTTCAATCACTGCCGGACGGTCATGAACAGGCAATAAGAACTTGTAATTATTGAGAAGTTTCTTAATTGCGCCCTTCTCTTCCCGCTTTGAGCCGGCATGGTTGCCGGTGACACGCGGTTCCATCCAGTTGTTAGTATAGACATGGTTCACGATCTGGTCGTTAAAGTCGTAGATCACATCTCCACAAATACAGGCGAGACCCTCAGCGGTTTCCACCATCACATTCATGGAGCCCTCTGTGTGAGCCCCAGCCGCCTCGCACCAGACGCCCGGAATGATTTCTTCCGCACCGGTGATTTCGAGATCAAGGAAGCGCATGGCCTCAGGCTCATAGATGCGTTCCACAAGGTGCATGATGTCTGGCTTGGGGTATTGGGGATACATGATACCGGACACGGAAAACTCCATTTCCTTGCGGTTGAGCACCACGGTTGTGTTCATCGGGAAGAGGTCATCCTTGCCCGCATGATCAATATGTAAATGAGTGTGCAGGATATAGCGGATATCACCGAGTTTCAGGCCATGTTTCGCCAGCTGATTTTCGATCATATTGTCATGGAACTGAAGCCCCCGCATGCCGAGACTTTCCATAATCGCATTGTCACGATAGCCCGTATCCACCAGCACCGGATGGGTTCCGCCCAGGATCAGAAACCCATATACCGGAACCCTTCTTACGCGTCCGCATTCATGGCCAAGAACCAAAAAAGAGGTTTCCAATTCAATATCGCCATAGTCCAAGACATGTATTGTAAGTGCCATAACTAAATTACTCCTATTGTTGTCTCACTAGGGCAAAGCCCAAATTTCAATTTCATTTTCTAAAGTCGGTAAACTCTTTCCGCAGTGTCGTTGAAAATCGCATTCCGGACCGCTTCGCTCATGGACCTTGTGGAATTTTGAAACGCCGTAAAAAGGCTCGAATAATCCGTCCAGATTTTCTCAATCGGAAAGTTCGAACCGAACATGCATCTGTCCGCGCCGAAAATATCCACGGTTCGCTTGATCATATCGGCTATGAAATGCTTATCATTGCGATGAATGAATGTGCCAAATGCGGAGAGTTTGCTAACCACATTTTCGCATTCCGCCAGCTCGATCATTCCCTTATTCCAGGCCTGAATCCCCTCACCGCTCGTGTCTTCCAGCATGCCCGCATGTTGAAGGATGAAGGTCACATCCGGGCAGGCATTTGCAAGCTGCACCCCGTCCTGCATTTGAGAGGTGAAGAGCTGTAAATCGAATGTCCAGCCATAGTCTGAAAGGCGGGCAATATTGTTTTGAACATTTGTGTCGAGACAAATGTCCTCTCGAGCGGCAAAGCGGTATGTGGGGTTTTCGTGCCAGTGATATTGCTGACGAATGCCGCGCATCAGCGGATATTCCGCAAGTTTATCAAGCTGATAGCGCACATCATCTACGGTGAAATCTGCGTAACCGACGATTGCATGGGGCCATCCTATCCCATCACTTACTGACTGGACCCAGGCCACTTCGTCCTCAAAACGGTCGGGTGACCAGTTCGCCTGCACATAGACCGATTTTGTAATTCCGGTGCCGGACAGATCCGACAAGAATTCGTCGATCAGATAATCGCGCATGATGGCTTCATAGTCTCCGAATATGCGCGGTTGCATGGGACCTGAAAGCCAGGGCAGATCTTTCTGCATCCAGATATGGTGATGCGCGTCTATCATGCTGCCCTCGCTAAACTGAGCACATGCGAACACACCTCTTCCAGGTTTTCGGCACCTGCAAGATCATCCAGATATGGGAGGATCGCCGTCATAGCCTCTGTTGCTGCAGTATAATCCTGGGAAGACGCCAGTGGTGATAACCAGTGCAGACGCCATGCTATCCTTCGAATTTGGCTCACAGCCGCAATCATCGCATCCGGAGCACCCCTTTCCAGACCATCGGAGATTACTAGAACCAGTGCACCTCTCGCGTATCCGCGGTATCTGGGCACTTCGAGGAATGCGTTGAGTGCGTCGCCAATGCGTGTACCCCCATCAAAGTCAGCGACAGTTTGCGAAACCCGCTCCAGTGCCTGGCCACGCTCCTTGGGTTTCAAGCTGGTTGTAATTCTTGTGAGGCGCGTGCCGAATGTGAAGCACTCGAATTGGTCTGAAACCTGGCAAAGAGCATGGGCAAAGCGTATGTAGTTCTCGGACAACTCGCTCATGGACCCTGATACATCGATCAGCAGCAGGATTTTGCGTTGCCGCTGTTTGCGCTTGAGCCATGGCAGCTCAATCACATCACCGTCCGTCTTGCTGGAAGATCGCAGCAGCTTGCTCATGTTCAGTTTCTGACCACGGTTTGCGCCAGAGAAACGATAGGACTTGCGCTTTGGCAGTTGCCGACGGGCTTTACTGGAGAACGTCCTTAAGAGATCCCGGCTTTCGGTCGGTGAAAAACCTCTTTGTGAAAGGACTTCGGCAGCACTTGCCAACTCTCCGGTTTCGTTTTCTTCCTGATCCACATCCATCTCTCGGGTTTCAGTACCCGGTTCATGCACTTCCAATTCATCGCCGTCTTCTCCGGCAACGGTGGGTGTCAGCGTTTGGCCATAGAAATGAGAGCGGAAGAGTTCATCAAATTCCGGTTCCCGGTCCTTTGGGATTGCAAGCATCGAGATGGCAGATAAACGGATGTCTCGCATGGAAGCGGGGCCAAGAAGTCCCACAGCCGCCACAAAACCCATGGTCTGGTCTGGAGAGATCGCGAACCCGTTCTGTCTTAAGAGGTCCGCAAAGTTGACGAAAGACTGTATTACCGGTGGCGCCATTATGCTGCTGCCTCCGACAGTATTGTGTCGAGCTGCGGAGTGACAAAGGCCAGATCGTCCTGATCTTTCAGTGCCACACCGATTGAACGGCGGAACGCCGCTGGCCATGGATTGCCCTGGGTATGCAGCAAGGTGGCTGCTTCGGCCCATTCCACGGTTTCTGCCACACCGGGTGGCTTGGCCAATGGCTGCTCGCGGAGCCTGGTTACCGCTTCAACCATCGCATCTGCTGTTTGACGCGCCACAGAGCTTGCGCGCATCATCACAATCTGTGCTTCGAGTGTGGCATCAGGATAATCAATCCAGTGATATACGCATCTGCGCCGAAGCGCTTCATGCAGTTCCCGGGTACGGTTTGATGTCAGGATTACGACAGGCGGCTGAATGGCCTTGATCGTACCGGTTTCCGGAATTGAAATCTGAAAGTCTGACAAAAACTCCAGAAGAAATGCTTCAAATTCCTGATCCGCACGGTCAATTTCATCGATCAGCAGGATATTGTCCGTAGGCGACTGAATGACTTCCAGCAAGGGTCGCTGCAACAGGAATTCATCAGCATAGATATTTACATATTCATCGCCTGCCTGACGGATAGCGAGCATTTGTCTTGGATAGTTCCATTCATACAAAGCAGCAGCCGCATCGATCCCCTCATAGCACTGGAGACGAACCACCATACGGGCGAGGATTGAACCAATGGCCTTAGCAGCTTCCGTCTTACCCACGCCTGGTGCACCTTCCAGCAGCAGAGGTTTACCCAGTGCAAGCGCC
>CAWUJF010000351.1:0-4252 GCA_963922405.1 uncultured Hyphomicrobiales bacterium
TACGGGTTGGGTGCCTTACAATTGGTCGTCGTATTTGCGTTTTTGATTGGATTATGGCGCTTCTGGACCTATGGACTGATGATGCTGATGTCAGCTGCTGGCGTACTTGGTTCCCTGGATTCTTTTCTTGTTTACTACAATTTTCCGAAGAATCTCATGTTGACTTCTATCCCCACTTTAGGGGCTCTTGTGGCGCTTTTCATTTTGCGCGATATGGACAATTTGTTTTCTATATCGGGACGAAACGCAGAAAACGAAGCAGGTAAATGAGGAAATTCAATATTTCAGGTGAAATTCGATAAAATTTTAATCAACTATCAACCTGCACAAAATATCCTTTTTCCCAACGTTATTTAGCCCGATTTTTTGTTTATCAGCCAATCTAACAGATTAGAAACCGTATTGAGTCATGGCCAAACGCGGCAAACCTCCCAGAATAGAACCCAGTTTCGACGAGCCGGTGAGCCGAGCAAGTGCGGGATTGCGCGTGGATCCAAGCGACAGAGTTGGCGGCAAAACACCAACCCGGAAAAAAGCTGCGCCAAGCCAACGCAAGAATACAAAGCCAAAATCAGGAACGAAACGCCGGCAGCAGGCGAAAAAGAGCCAAAGAAGAAAACGCGGCGGGCTGATCGGCTTTTTTGGCAAAGCCACATATTGGTCGTTTGTTCTCGCCTTGTGGGGCGGAATAGGTCTTGCTGGCGTGCTTGCCTACTACGCAGCGCAGCTTCCACAATCAACAAGCTGGTCAGTTCCCCAAAGACCTCCTAATGCAAAGATTGTGTCTCTTGATGGCGCTTTGATTGCGAACAGAGGCATTACAGGTGGCGCTGCCGTTCGACTAGAGGAGATGTCTCCCTACATTCCTATGGCAGTGATCGCGATCGAGGATCGTCGTTTCAAATCCCATTTCGGGTTTGATCCAATAGGATTTACCCGCGCAATGGTCGCTAATGTCTCAGCTGGTCGTCTTGTACAGGGTGGGTCAACATTAACTCAGCAGCTTGCAAAGAACATGTTTCTGAAACCGGAGAGAACAGTAAACCGGAAAGTACAAGAGTTGATATTGGCGTTTTGGTTGGAAACCAAATTCACCAAGGATGAAATTCTCGAAATGTATCTGAACCGTGTTTATTTTGGTTCAGGGGCTTACGGGGTGGATGCAGCCTCCAGACGTTATTTTTCAAAATCAGCCCGTGATGTGAATCTTGCAGAAGCAGCTCTTTTGGCAGGGTTGCTCAAGGCACCATCAAAACTTTCACCGGCTAGAAACCCGAAATTGGCTGAAGACCGTGCTCAAGTGGTGCTTGCTACCATGAGACGATCTGGATTCATTACAGATCGTGAAGCGGCGCGTGCCCTTACCATGCAAGCCAAGAAAGCCAAAAGATATTGGAGCGGATCCGAGCACTATGTGGCTGACTATGTTATGAAACGGATTCCTGAGCTCATTGGAGAAATGCGCGAAGATATCATTGTGGACACTACAATTGAGCTGGGTTTGCAGAAACGAGCTGGTGAGATTATTGCAGCTACGTTGAATGAAACCGGTAGCAAAAGAAATGTTAGCCAGGGAGCTTTGGTTTCCATGACACCAAACGGGGCAGTTCGTGCACTGGTTGGGGGTAAAGAATATGCTGAAAGCCAATTTAACCGTGCGACTGAAGCCAAGCGCCAGCCAGGATCTGCGTTCAAACCAATCGTTTACCTGGCAGCATTGGAAACCGGTAGAACACCGGAGTCTGTCCGCAAAGATGCACCGGTGAAAATCGGCAACTGGACACCGGTAAACTACGACCGGAAATATAGAGGGCCTGTTACGCTTGATACTTCGCTTTCCAAGTCTCTCAACACAATCGCCGCGCAACTTGTAATGGAAGTGGGACCTGGCAATGTGGTTAAGACCGCAAAGAGGCTCGGTATCAAATCCGAACTGAAAGCGAACGCTTCCATTGCACTGGGAACCTCTGAGGTTAGCCTGCTGGAACTAACCGGAGCATACGCTCCATTTGCTAACGGTGGCTACGAGGTTAAACCGTATGTTATCCGAAGCATCCGGGATATGGATGGTAAGGTCCTGTATCAGCATAAGAATTTCAGTGACGAGATTGTTGTTAGACCCCGTGAATTGGGAATGATGAACGCGATGTTGTCAAATGTGATCTCAAGAGGAACCGGCAAAGCCGCCAAACTGGGGAACCGCGAGGCGGCTGGAAAAACCGGCACAAGTCAGAAGTCACGCGATGGATTGTTTGTGGGCTATACAGCTGACTATGTAACAGGTGTCTGGTTTGGCAATGATGACGGAAAACCTACCAAGAAAGTAACTGGTGGTTCTCTGCCAGCGAAATCCTGGAAAGAGTTTATGACTGCGGCACATGATGGCCTGACGCTGGCAGGCCTACCTGGCCGTTATGAGCCGACGGTTGCAGCTCTTCCTACCCCCGTTCCAGCCACTGGCCTCCCTGCATCTGGGAATACCTCAACTTCAACGGGAGTTCAGCCTCAGGTTCCATCATCGGAGCGGCCAGTGAGGCGCACCCTATCGCAGATTGACGGGGCTCCAAGGCCATCAGCGGATGTGGGTCGGCAAGGCAATCGGGAAAAGCCGAGAACCATTCTTGATCTGATTTTTGGCAGGAACTAAAGCCGGGAAAACCTCCCCAGCTTGTCTGTGTTCTGAAACCTTAGCCCGCTAAGGGAGCAGCTTCTTTTACATCCTGATCCACATGGGCTTCAAACTGGGCGAAATTGTTGATGAACATATTCACAAGTTTCCTGGCCTGCATATCGTAAGCATCACCATCGGACCATGTACCGCGCGGGTTGAGAATTGAGGTTTCCACACCAGCAACAGCTTCCGGCACCATGAAACCAAAGTTCTCGTCTCTGCGGAAAGAAACGGTTTTAAGAGAACCATCCAGCGCTGAAGAAAGTAGCGCTCTGGTTTCCTTGATAGGCATACGATTACCAATACCATAGGCACCACCGGTCCACCCAGTGTTTACCAGCCAGCAGTCCACATTATGCTTCGCAATCAGCTCACGTAGCAGGTTTCCGTATTCGGAAGGATGACGCGGCATAAATGGTGCGCCAAAGCAGGTTGAGAATGTGGCTTCAGGCTCACTCACACCTTTTTCAGTGCCCGCGACCTTGGCAGTATATCCTGAAAGGAAATGATACATGGCTTGAGCTGGTGTCAGCTTGGCTATAGGAGGCAGAACTCCGAATGCATCGGCAGTCAGCATAATTATGTTTTTGGGGTGAGGAGCAGTTCCGGTAGGAGAAGCGTTTGGAATGAAATCAATCGGGTAGGCGCAACGGGTATTTTCGGTCTTTGAGCCGTCGTCGAAATCCGGTTTTCGATTTTCATCTAGAACAACATTCTCCAGAACAGTGCCAAATCGCTGTGTTGTTGCATAAATTTCAGGTTCGGACTCCTCGGAAAGCCTGATCGTCTTGGCATAGCAACCTCCTTCGAAGTTGAAGATGCCATCAGAGTTCCAGCCATGCTCATCATCGCCAATAAGGGTTCTGCTTTGGTCTGCAGAGAGGGTTGTTTTCCCTGTACCGGAAAGACCGAAGAATACTGCACTTTCTCCGGCATCATTGTGGTTCGCAGAGCAATGCATTGGCATGATGCCGCTTTCAGGAAGCAGGAAGTTCAAATAGGAGAAGACCGACTTCTTCATCTCACCGGCGTAAGATGTACCTCCGATCAGAACCAGCTTATTTTTGAAATCGCAAGCAATCACGGTTTCCGAACGGCAACCATGTCTAGCGGGATCAGCACGAAACTCGGGAAGATTAATGATAGTGAATTCCGGTGAAAAACCATCCAACTGAGAAGAATCCGGGCGGATCAAAAGATTGCGTATAAACAGCGCATGCCAAGCCTTAACAGTCACTACCCGTACATTGAGCTGTGTTTCCGCGTCAGCACCACCAAACAAGTCCTGTACGAAGAGCTCGCGGTTTTCAGCATGCTCCATCATATCAGCTTTGAGCACTTCAAAATGCTCTGGAGACATGGATTTGTTGTTTTCCCACCAGACAGTATGGGCGGTCACTTCATCGTTGACCACAAACTTGTCTTGAGCAGACCGACCAGTGTGTTGACCGGTTTCCACGCATAATGCGCCCATGTCAGTTAATTCGCATTCCTGTCGCGCAATTGACGCTTCATAGAGTTGCGGAGCGTTGAGATTAGCGTGGATTTCACCAGGGTTTTGAATACCCAAAGCGTTGAGAT
>CAWUJF010000352.1:0-4223 GCA_963922405.1 uncultured Hyphomicrobiales bacterium
GATTTGCTGATCATTTTCCGGATCCATCCGGATCACGGCAAAGCCCAGATTGCGGACGAAATCGTTGAAGTATCTGGAGTTACGAAACCGCCTCAGATACGCCTTTGAAAGTTTGGCAAAATCGTCAAACTCGCGCATTTGCCCGGCGATACGAATTTCTCTGCGCAAAGAGGCTTCTTCGATCAGCGTGCCGGGTGCAATCTGTCTTGCTTTCATGAGCAGTTTCTTTGCGGCAGGCAGATCTGTTCCAGAAATCGTCATGGATTTAGCCAAGGCAAATTGTGCTGCAATTGAGGGTGGGAGTGTTTCAATATTGATTTTCTGCATCAGATTGTACGCGGTTTCCACATCCTTTTCCGCGTAGGCGATGGCAGCTTTTAGAAGAATTTTGCTGGGCTCACCAAGCGTGGTTTTTCTCAAGGCTTTGAACGCAATATCTGTTCCACCACCGATCATGACGAAAACAGCAATTGCATCCAGGTTTCTTTCAAATTGCCAGGTCTCATCATCCAGCGCTGACATCCATGTATTGGATTTAACGAGCAAAATCTTGTAGGCGTCTTGCGCCCTTGGTTTTCCCGTGACGATATCATCCTGCAAATGCTGCAGCGCACGAACGAGCTTCCAGGGCTGGCGGTTTCCCTCAGGTGGTTTTTCATAAGAAGAATACATACGCGTGAAGACCGACTTTTCTTCTTCGCCAGAGACTTCCTCAGTCTCTGCTTTTTCTTCCTCTTTCTTCGCGACTTTGTCTGATTTTTCAGCCTTTTCGACCTTATCTTCCGCATCTGCAGAAAACAGCGGATCCGTGGGCAAGACGAAAATGCCCGTCAGCATCAAAATAAAAACTGTGCGGATGAAACGCAGGATCATGGCAATTTGACCAGAACCTCAATGCGGCGATTGCCTGAGGCATAAGGCGTTTCGGGATATTTCAGATTTACATCTGCCTGTCCGGTGATTTTTTCTACGCGTTTTTCAGGCATGCCACCGCGAACCAGCATGTAGTACGCCATGTGCGCACGAGCGGTTGACAGGCGCCAGTTATCATATTCGCCGGACTGGTAAGGTCTACCATCTGTATGACCACTGATCTCCACCCGACCATCCTGCTTTGAAACAATCTGCCCCAATTTTTCCATTGCATTTACCAACTCAGGGGTGGGACGTGCAGATCCGATAGAAAACATCCCACTTTTGCTTTTGTCTGAGAGTGTGATGATGGCGCCTTCACCGTTAGCTGAAACTTCCAGTTCGAGACCTGAAAGGTCCTCTTCTGCAAAGGCTAGTTTGATCTGGTTCTCAATTGCTTGAGTAGCTTCAGCAATCTTCAGTTCTTTTTCTTCCTGCTGTTTGATTTCAGCCGTATCGGTCGGGGCAGGTTCGGCTGCTTCTTCCTGCGCTGTTACTTCCGGCTTGGGTTCTTCAGGCTTGGTCTCAGCCGCCTGAGTTTCCTCCGGTTTAACTTCCTCGCGTTTCAGCTCGTTTTCGTCGACCAGATCGGCATCATCGGCTTCCAGATTTAAAAATCCGCGTGAGCCTTCTTTCCCTTCCTCTTCTCCGGATTTATCTGGAGTGATCTGCTGTGCCAGCTCCTGTTGATCAATACCGCTTTCTTCTGCGTTGTTGCTTTCCCAGGCATTGGGATCGAAGGGATCCTGAAACGAAACACCATTTGTTATGCCATCAGTGCTCCCTGGTTCCTCGGCGTTAAACCTTTCCTGACCGGACTTCCCGCCCTGACCACCTTTGGCAATTTCAGCTAATACAGCATAGGGGTCTGCGAACAATGCTTGTTCGTCGACAAACTTTTTCTCGGCTATCGGGTCATCACCTTTATTCCCCGTATCGCCACCGTCCTGGCCGAGGGTAACGGATTCGGTTGAAGACTTTTTGACGAATTTGGGATCTTGAATGCCTTTTGGATTGGTATTGGTGTCAATAAGTTTTACCGGGTTGAAATAGCTCGCTACTGCTTTCTTGGTTTCTTCGTTGGAAGCATTGATCAACCACATCACAAGGAAGAAGGCCATCATCGCTGTCATAAAGTCAGCGAACGCAATTTTCCACACACCGCCATGATGTTCATCTTCATGACCGCCACTACCGCGACGAACAATGATTATTTCACCATGGGCCATTTCTTCCTGTTGCATAATGACTTCCTGTTGTTACCGGGATCGATCAGACTGTGCGGACGTTATTATCTTCCTGCAGCCAATGCT
Source organism: uncultured Hyphomicrobiales bacterium (assembly GCA_963922405.1). Taxonomy (GTDB): domain Bacteria; phylum Pseudomonadota; class Alphaproteobacteria; order Rhizobiales; family Rhizobiaceae; genus JAALLB01. The sequence goes on from CAWUJF010000352.1 coordinate 2,226, forward strand.
TGAGAGCGATGGCAGCACGATCTTCGCTTTGGTCAACCAAATCACTTAGTTGATCCTTGATGCGTGACTCCCGCTCAACCACCTGGTTGAGGTCCACGGGTGGTTCTTCACCAAATGGGTTGGATGGGTTGCCGAATGGATCACCACCGCCGCCGCCAGGCAGGGAGCCGCCGCTGTTCATGGAAGCAAGCAAGTTGGGATCATTAAGAGCATCGGGATCGGCAGCAAAGGCATCATTGCCTTCAAAGGGGAGGGCAACCGGGCCGCCGCCACCACCACCACCAGAGTCTTTGCTCAGGAACGAAATCACTGGGCGAATGCCAAGCAGGGCAAAGAGAACCGCTGCAGTGATAAGGCCAAGTGTGTTAAGGATAGCGCCGAAATGAATTGCAAAGAAGTTTGCCATGGAGCTTGTTTCCACCTGCTCACCACCAGACTCTACCGGCATAAATTCCACCAGGTTCACCATCACCTTGTCACCGCGATCATCTGAAATGGAGACAGCTGCTTTCACAATCTCTTCCAGTTCTGCAACTTTGGCATCTATGTCAGTCTGAGCTGGTGAACCGCCAAGGATTTCGGTTAGACGGTTCTTGTTCACAAGAAGTGCAACGGAAAGGGTCTCGATCTTATAGCCGTCGCTTACCACGGAGATTTTCTTCTCATTGATCTCATAGTTGGTAAGTTCTTCCCGGCGTTCGGAATTCTCAGAGGAAGACTGACCTGCGCCACCACCGATTTCCTCTTCAGGCAGGTTTTGGTCCACTGCAGCAGGACGTGCAGTTTCCTTGTTCTCCGTAGTGCCCACTTCACGAACTACCTGAACGGATCGTTCGACGCGGGAATCTGGATCAAACACTGTTTCATCAACGCGACGCTTGTCACTGTTGAGCTTTACGAATGCTGAAACTCGTAAGTTTTCATGTCCCAGATGGGCGCCAAGAGCGCTTGCGATCTTGGTTTCGATATCCGTTTCAAACTCTTTTTCCAGTTCTACGAGTTTGGTTGAACCACCGGCAATATCATCTTTGGTAGTCATCAGGGTGCCATCGGAACCAACGATAGTAACGTTTGACGCATCAAGTCCGGGGACAGCTGCTGAAACCATATGACGGATTGCGTTGACCGATCGGGTAGGGATCTTGCCATAAGTCTTAAGCACTACAGATGCTGACGGGGGAGCACCACGGTTTCGTCTGAAGAGGTTCTTTTCTTCCATGACGAGATGAACCCTGGCTGAGTTAACGCCATTGATCATCTGGATCGTACGCACTAACTCGCCTTCGATTGCGCGTTTGTTCGTGACACCTTGCATGAATGAGGTGAGACCAAGTGTGTTAACCCGGTCGAACAATTCGTAGCCGCTTTCCTGACTTGAAGGTAAACCATGTTCTGCCAACAGCATTCTGGCGCCAGCAGTTCTTGCGGTTGCCACTTCAATGGAACCGTTTTCCGCCATCACAACGAAATCAATGCCATTTTCCGAAAGAATACGGCTCATGGCGTTGAGATCTTCACGGGAAAGATTTGAATAAAGAGGGGCGGTTACCGGCTTGCTGAACTGAGCGCTGGCAAAGATTGCAGCTGCAATCGTAATCACAATTGCCGCACCGAGAACCAGTTTCTTTTTGGCATCCAGTGCCAGTAGACTTTGTGCGAAATTTTCAATCTGATCTTTCAATGTCATAACTTACCCATTGTATCTGTTATCCAATCGATACGAGGGTTAGCTTGTCTGAAAGTTATCCTGAGAGGGTTAGATTGAAAAAGCTGGCGATTTAGGCAAAGAGATCGCGCACATGCTCCAGGTTTGCTTCGTTGCGCAGTTCTTCGTGGAGATCTTCCTTGCGATCTTTCTCAAGCTTGGCCAGATGGCGGACCAAGATTGAGACCTGTGCCAGACGCTGACTGCAGAAATCTATCTTCTGCATTTGCATCATTTGTTCATGCGTTATTTGACCGCAACTGCAAAGTTGCAGTGTTTCGATTTCCGATGCG
>CAWUJF010000353.1:0-4221 GCA_963922405.1 uncultured Hyphomicrobiales bacterium
GTATGCCCGCCTGCGCGGTCTGCCACGCTCCACCTGGGGCACTGCCTTTGCCCATTTTGGCGTGGGCGTTCTGGTTTTGGGGATCGTAGGCGCAACTGCTTTCAGCGATGAGACTGGCGCCAACCTGAAAGAAGGCGAAACCCTCAAGATTGGTGATTTTGTGCTGACCCATGCGGGTACCCAGCGTGTTCAGGGTCCGAACTTCATTGAGGACCGTTTGCTGGTTACGGTCAATGGAAACGGCGTTGAAAATCTACAGATGATCCCGGCAAAACGATTCTATACCGGACACGGCTCTTCAACCACAGAAGCGTCCCTGAAAACATACGGGTTCTCTCAACTCTACCTTTCTGTGGGTGACACAGATGAAAATGGGCGAACTGTCCTGAGGGCGTGGTGGAAATCACAAGTGATATTGGTCTGGCTTGGTCCGATCCTGATGTCCTTCGGTGGTTTCCTCTCACTTTCGGACAGACGATTGCGAATAGGCGCACCTAAAACCTCCAAAGCAAAAAGTGGATTAGTGAATGCCTGATTTCTCGAGATCAATCCTGAAATTTCTGACCGTCGCCGTATTTTTCTTTTCAATGCTGGTTCAATCCTTTGCCGTAAACCCGGATGAAGTTCTCAAAGACAGCGCTGTGGAAGCCAGAGCGAGAGCTTTGTCCGCAGAAATCCGTTGTCTGGTGTGTCAGAACCAGTCCATCGACGATTCTGATGCCCAGCTTGCCAGAGATTTGCGGGTTCTCGTTCGTGAAAAACTCGTGGAAGGATTGTCAGATGAAGAGATCCTCGATTTTCTGGTGGCGCGCTATGGTGAATTCGTGTTGCTGAAGCCGCCCTTTGCGGCACACACGCTTGTCTTGTGGGTACTACCCCTGATCGCCCTTCTAAGCGGATTATGGGGAGCCCGAACGCTGTTCAATCGGACCAGCAAGGCAGCCACCCAGACAAAAGAATTGAGCGAAGAAGAGAAGAAAGCGCTTCTGAAAATTCTTGATAAAGAGTGAGCCGTCTGCGACAGTTTTCACTCAACCCCGATAGACTTGGCCCCGGCTCACAAGTCCTCATTCAACTGGAGAAATCATATGCGAGTTACCACTCAAAGGCTGGACTTTGAAGGCAGCCAGGGATCAAAATTGTCTGCACGTCTGGATGTGCCGGACACCAACATCCGCGCATATGCAATTTTTGCCCATTGCTTTACCTGCTCCAAGGATTTGCACGCCACGAGGCGCATCTCGACGGAACTTGCAAAAACTGGCATTGCGGTTCTGCGGTTTGATTTCACCGGTTTGGGAAACAGCCAGGGTGACTTCGCCTCCACCAACTTTTCCTCCAACCGCGAAGACCTGGTCATCGCGGCAAACTATCTACGTGAAAATTTCGAAGCGCCCAGCCTGCTGATCGGCCATTCTCTGGGTGGCGCTGCTGTCCTGTCCGTTGCAGGCGAGATACCGGAGGTAAAGGCGGTCACCACCATCGGCGCGCCGGCTGAAGCTGAGCATGTGGTCGCCAACTTTGGTGCCAAACTCGATGAGATCAACGAGCAGGGTGAGGCGCAGGTCAATCTGGCAGGACGTGAATTTTCCATCCGCCGTCAGTTCCTGGAAGACCTGGCAAGCAATGATGTACTCGAAAAAGTAGGTAAGCTGCATAAAGCGCTTCTGGTTCTCCATTCCCCAATTGATCAGACAGTGGGTGTTGAAAATGCCACCAAGATTTTCGTGGCTGCCAAACACCCCAAGAGCTTTGTCTCACTGGACAATGCCGACCATCTGATCAGCAAGGATGAGGATGCGGATTTTGCCGCCAAGGTCATTTCTGCATGGAGCGAGAAATACATCAGCGAAGTAACAAAACCGGGTGAAGATGAGCATGCGAAAAACACAGTGGTCACGGAAACCGGTCTGGGTAAGTTTCAGAACGGGATCTATGCAAATGGCCACCATTTGATGGCTGACGAACCGGTAAGCGTGGGCGGTCTGGATTCAGGTCCGTCACCTTACGATCTTCTGGCCGCTTCTCTGGGCGCCTGCACATCCATGACATTGCGCATGTATGCGGACTTCAAAAAGCTGGATGTGGGCCGCATATCCGTAACAGTCGACCACTCCAAAATACACGCCAAGGACTGCGCCGAATGCACCGAGGAAGAGCGCAATAGCGGCGGAAACATCGATATTTTCAAAAGGACTATTAGCGTTGCAGGCCTGGAAGATGAAGCGTTAAAGGCCAAGCTGGTGGAAATTGCTGACAAATGCCCGGTTCACAAGACGCTAGAGAAAGGCGCAAAGGTCAACACACGCTATCGATAGGGTTTTTCACATTACGAAAATTTAATTTGTTGTTCATGCTGGAGTAAGCCGCACTTCTTCATATTGCAGGCACTTAATGAGCACGCATGCTCAATTGATTCTGAATTATGGAGTAAAAAAACATGAAGACAAATTCCTCCCCCTCCAGGTCTTTCAAGTCTGTCCTCTTGGCTTCTGCAGTAGCTTTTGGCGTTGCCGGCTACAGCCTCGGTCAGACCGGTTTCTTTTCCACATCACCAGCCCTTGCTGATGCAGTAAAGGTACAGGCGCCTGCTGCCTTTTCCTTTGCCGATGTGGTTGATGCCGTTTCACCCGCTGTTGTGAGTGTTCGCGTTGAAGCTTCCATTCAACCGGCCACAAATGATGACGAATTCCAGTTTGACCGTCGTGGACGGGAATTTTTTGAGCGCTTCTTCCGCAATGGTCCGCGCGGTGACCGCGATTTCCGTGGGCCACGTCAGCGTGGACCTCGCGGTGGACAGTCGCAAGGATCAGGCTTCTTTGTGTCTGACGATGGTTACGTGGTGACCAACAACCACGTGATTGAAGGTGGTTCGAAGTTCACCGTCGTCATGTCAGATGGAACCGAGCACGAGGCAGACCTTGTGGGTACTGATCCACGCACAGACCTTGCTGTTCTCAAAGTGGATGCCGGTACAGATTTCACCTATGTGGATTTCGGTAGCAATCGCCCACGCATTGGTGAATGGGTTGTGGCAGTTGGTAACCCGTTCGGCCTTGGTGGCACGGTGACCGCTGGTATTGTATCTGCGCACAGCCGTGAAATTGGCGCAAGCCGCTATGATGACTTCATCCAGATCGATGCAGCCGTCAACAAGGGTAACTCCGGCGGTCCGGCATTCAACCTGAACGGTGAAGTGATTGGCGTGAATACTGCGATCTTCTCACCATCCGGTGGCAATGTGGGCATCGCATTCGCAATTCCGGCAGCCCTTGCTGACGAAGTGGTAACCGACCTCATCAAGAAAGGCTCTGTGACACGCGGATGGTTGGGTGTGCAAATCCAGCCGGTTACTCCGGAAATCGCAGAATCCATGGGTCTTGAACTTAAAGAAGGTGCAATCGTCACATCACCTCAGGAAGACAGCCCCGCTGAACAGGCAGGCATCATTTCCGGTGACATCATCACAAAAGTGGATGGTAAAGCGGTTAAAGGACCTAAAGAACTTGCCCGCTCTATCGCTGGTTTCGAGCCGGATAGCACAGTGAACCTCACAGTCTGGCGCGATGGCAAAGCACAGGAAATTGCCGTGACGCTTGGCGAATTGGAAACAGCAGAAGCAAGACCGGCTAGCTTAAGCACTCCGAGCAAAACCCGTGAGATGAAACGCCTGGGCCTGCGATTGCAGGAAACTTCGGATGGCATTTCAGTGCTTGACGTGCGCCCGGGCAGCCGTGCCGAACAACGTGGGATCCGTCCTGGTGACGTGATCGTTTCCGTGAGCGGCGAGGATGTATCCACTCTCAAGGGCCTTCGTGAAGGCTTGAAAGAGGTGCGCAAACTGGGTCGCAAGCAGGCACTTCTCGAAGTTCGTCGTCAGGACCGCATCGTGTTCATCCCGGTTCCGGTGAAACGCGGTTAGTGACTACGCATTGCATTTCCACGCCCACCCTCCAGGAAATGCACAAAGCATTGGGCTTGTCCCCTGCAAGCCCAATGCATTTTTCTTTTTTCCCCTCAACAATTGTAATAGTCTAAGCTCATGAAAATACTGATTGTTGAAGATGATGATGAAGCCGCACGTTTCCTGATCAAGGCGTTTTCAGAAGCCGGGCACGTACCCATGCATGCTGACAATGGCGAAACCGGACTTCATCTGGCCCAGATCGAAGAATTTGATGTGTACATCATTGACCGGATGTTGCCGAAACTCGATGGCTT
>CAWUJF010000354.1:0-4215 GCA_963922405.1 uncultured Hyphomicrobiales bacterium
TCAATGTGTCACCCTCTCGTATACTGAACCCAAATTGAAGGCCATATCCGCGGAATTTCGCTACGACATGGCGATTACAAACAATACTATTTTACACCTATTATAAGGACAGTATATTAATAGTTCAGGACAAAGTATTTTTCTCAGGAGACTCGACTTATGCATCGCTTGGTTCATGACCCTTATGTACGAGCAACAGTCCTAAACGGATTGGAAGACGTATTATCCGGGTATGATTTGAACCTCGCAGATCTGATTTCTGAATTTGATATTCCTTCTTCTGCATTAAAGGATTCAAGTATTCTGATCTCACTTGTTTCCTATAACGAACTATTAAACAGGCTCGTCACAATAACGGGTGACAACAGCATTGGGCTCGAGCTGGTCTTAACCACTAAGAAGGCAATGGACAATATTGGCCCGTTGGCACTCATTTTGAAACTCGGTGATACAACGGGTGAGTGTGTGAAAAATGCTCTGCAATTCCTCAAATATCATTCTAATGGAATTGCTATTGAAGTAATCGAATGTCCGGAAAAGAAAATTGGCGAATTGCGGTATACAGCACTATCACCCCTTAGCGAATTGCGCCAATTGTCAGAAAACGCAATAGGCCTCGCTTGTACTGCCATGCGGTTCCTAGTTTCAGATGATGGTCAAAACCCAATCAGTGTGAGCTTTCAACATCAAAAGCCAAAAGATACCCACCTTCATGAACGCTTCTTTTCATGTCCTGTATCCTTCAATCAACCCACCAATTCTATGTTTTTCGATCTTGAGTTACTCAGATTAGAAACAATCGGTGCAGACAGGCAGATTACAGATGTGATTTTCTCTTATCTGCAAGGAGAGATCGAAAAAGTTGAAGCCAAATTATCCATGAGTGACTCAATTAATGCGCTTATCAGTCAGCTTCTTCCTTCAGGCCAGTTCAGCATAGAACTGATAGCGAAGGCCATGTTGCTCCACCCAAAAGCTATTCAGCGAAAACTTGCTGAAGAAGGTACGAGCTATACGGAAATTCTAAAAAACGTCAGACAAAAAACAGCTGAACGTTTGCTTTCTGAAACCGGCATTCCCATTACAAATGTAGCTGCTTTATGCGGGTATGCGAACTCTGTCGCGTTTAATACCGCATTCAAGAAATGGCACAATTCCTCTCCTGGTGAATATCGAAAACTAAAAGCGGAAGACGCCGTTTTGTTTTAATTTATTGGTTTGAGTTCCTGTAACAGGATTGTTGCAAGTATTCTGGACTATGCTGAGATGCAAAATTTGAAAATATAAAAAGGATCATTCTGTATCCAGTTTACCTCACGGGTAGTTTGGCTCAAAAACATCAGAGATCAAGTTGCGAATTTGGACTAAATCCATCGTTGTTTGTTGCTCAGAACCGCAAATTACGCGATATTGATTTTCGCTCAGACTTGCCAAAAGTAGACGTAAATCTCAAATGTTTGTATCGTCTAGCAGTGCTTCAAATTACAGACCTTTGGAGGCAATTTGTTAATAGCAATATTAGGCGGTGTTATTACGGTTGTAAAAGGGGTGTCATTTGCTCTAGCGTTGGTTTTTGGTGCCCGCTGGCTTGCTAGCAGTGATTGGCGACAAGCTGTCAGTTCGACGTTTGTCCCTGCCCTATCCATCTGTAAATCGCAGATTGTTTTATCTGTTTTAATGTTTTTCGTGCTTGGATTTTCATCGCAAGCGCATGAGATTTATCTGATATTTGGTGAAGACTTCGCTCAAGGAAAAAACCCTTTTGAAGGCTCATGGGGCATAGTTCTGTTCTTGCCGATGTTGATGTGGATAACTCTTTTTAGATCTACAAGCTTGCTATTACTCAACACTCCGAAAGAAAAAGATGATCTCCCGCAAAGCCACTATTTTCCGCGTCTTAACGGCGCGCTTAATCTGCTACTTCGCACAAGACTAATACCTTGGTATGTGAGCCTACTGCCAGTTGTTGGAATGACTTTAGGAATTCTTTTAGAAGCAGCAAGTGCCTCATCAAGTATGCTGGCTTGGGGTTTAATGAAATTGCTGTTTAATCTGAATTATATATCCATTCCCGCACCCTTACTCTGGGTTGTAGGCTATCGGTTCTTCATGACCCGTTTTGGTTTGCCAATGACTACCGCGTTTGTTGCAAACTTTTCGGCACAGCTGATTTGGCTTGTTTCACATCTGATTTTGCCAGCTGGAGTAATTCTTCTTCTTTTTGACAGCGTTTCACCCACTCGTTTATTGTCTCCGTTCGGAATTATTTGTCTCTTTACGGCAGGGATGTCTACATTCTTATTTGCTCTCAAAATCCTAAGCCACAAATTAAATTTTCCAGTTACTGCAACCGTTATAATCATCCCAATCTTTTTTTCGTTTCTGACCCTCAACGATAATCATCGATTGGATTTACATTCTCCTGTGAAAGACAGTGATGCTGCTTTTTTGGATAATCCACCTGAGGCATTTGATCATTGGATTAAGACGCGTTGGCCGGATGAGAATAATCAAGGCCAAGTGCCCGGTGATACCATTGTGGTTTCAGCTCAAGGTGGTGGCCTCTATGCGGCTTATCATACGGCCATATTTCTCGCTCATCTTCGTGATACGCATCCGGAAGTCGCAAACAGAATTTTTGCCATTAGTGGTGTTTCGGGCGGTGCTGTTGGAGCGGTAATTTATACCATGGTTGCTGATAGCGGGCTTTGTCCAGAAGTGCCTAACCCAAACAAACCAAATTGTCATGTTCAGGCAGTGCGAGATATTCTGCGACAAGATTTTCTTTCTCCACCTTTGGCAGGACTTTTTTTCTCTGATCTGTTTTCACGTTTTATTCCATTTGAAAATCTTGCAAGCCCTTTTAGTCGGTCGCGTGCTTTAGAGGATGGGTTTGTAAACACTCTCACATCGGTTCTACCAACAGGTCAGAATTTGATTAATACGGCAATTCATGAATCGTGGAATGCAAATGGAAGTCCACTTTTACTGCTAAATACAACTGACGTCACAACAGGACGACGTATGATATTTACGCCTCTTCGCAAAATTGGATCAAGTTCTCGAACTGATGTTCCTACCGCTGAGACTTTTTGGCAAGTCAGACAGTGCGAGGAATTAAAAGAATGTTCTTCACCATCAATTCTTGCAGCGTCTTTGGTAAGCGCACGTTTTCCCTTAATTACGCCCGCCGCAAAAATTGCCGTGGGCAAAAATCCAAAAAGAGATGCCCATTTTGTAGATGGGGGCTATTTCGAGAATACGGGTATTGAGACTGCGGTCGACCTTATTAACTCTCTTAAAGGAGCAAATGGTCAAAAAGAAATTACTTTGGTGACCATGGATTTTCCCGAACGTCCAACCTCAATAATCAACTCTTCCAGAGATTTATCCTTTGGAGAGATTTGGTCTCCATTTCGTGCACTTTCTGCAACACGACGCGCACGTGGTGAACTTGCTTGGAGACGGGCAAGCAATACTCCGGGATTAAATCGTCACCTGTCTATCAGCCTAGATGACCGAAATGAAGAATTTACGCTCGGATGGATTTTGGCTGAATCAACATTTGACCGCATTGAATGCCACATCTGGAACGATGAAGTTTGTAATCCATTGTCGAAGTTAGCAAAACCAGAAGAATTACCTTTAACACCAAGCACAGAACGATGTGAAGATAGAGAAATTCGAAGAGCCAACCGCGTGAATATTAGGGCACTCGTTACAGGAATTGCTCCTAAACCCCCAGACTATGAAACTTGTTATGGTTCTTCAGGAAGATGGTGAAGTTTTATGATAAATCATCCTGGCTGATCCAGATTTATAAAACACGACGTTCAAAAATATTGAAAATCCAAATCTATTTCGGTGCCCGAATACAGTATTCTAGGCCCACGATAAAATAAGATCGTAATTAACAGCACTCACAGATTCTGCTTATATTACCTAATGACCCCCTCGTCGTCTTAGACATTCTCGCAAAACCAAAGTGAGTTGAATTGAACTAAATTGGCCCAATCAGGACGTTCAGCTTAACCTTAGAATTTTAATCCAAGCTGCTGTTAGCACACATTGGATTGTGTTTTGCAAACCCAGGTGCAACTGTATCTGATTATCAAATATCAAACAGGATATTGAATTTGACCAGCGCTACAACGGCACTCTCAACGGCTATCATTGAGACCTTTGGCACACCCTGCCCTGTGATCGATTTAGATA
>CAWUJF010000355.1:0-4201 GCA_963922405.1 uncultured Hyphomicrobiales bacterium
GAATCCATCACATCGCGTAAGCCGATCACAGTTTTGGTGTTCATTTCCTTGAACATACTGAGCGTGGGTTCCAACTCACCGCGGAGCCCCAAAGGCTCCTTATCAGCTATAAATATGTCCGGTTGGAACACTTCGGCAGTACGCTGAATGATAAGTTTTCTCATTTCGAGAATATCGTCAATGTCGATATATTCTCCAATGGAGTCATATTCACCGTTGTAAAGCTTGATAACCGAAGGGATTTTCACAAAATCCACCCGTGCACGAAAATCAAATGCACCAGCGATCTGGGAACCCGAAATAATCAGGACGCTAACGCCCTTAAACTGTTCCACAATAGCATGAGCAATCGTGCGGCAACGGCGCAAATGCCCCAAACCGAACGTATCGTGGCTATACATCAATATTCTGATGTGATCGAGACGATCTGTTTGCACCACTCTGACCCGCTCTTATTACTCGTCTACTACTCCCCGACGGCATTATGATCTTTTTGCGCCAATAAACAAGCCTGCCCACACAAATTTTACTTTGCATCAGGATTTGTTTAACCGCTAAATAAGCCCATGAATCAGCCACCTCACATTGCTTTTTTTGCCCCAATCAAGCCACCTGATCACCCTATTCCCTCAGGTGACAGATTGATTGCACGAAATCTGGTCAAAGCGCTTTCAATGGCGGATTTCACGGTTGATATCGCATCGGAGTACATATGTTACTCAAAACGTAGCGGAAATGACTATCTGCAGGATCGCAAATCCGGAGCCCTAAAGGAAGTGGACAAACTTCTGCGTGAATACGATGGTCTGCCACCAGCTGAATTACCGAAACTCTGGCTTACTTATCACCCCTATTGCAAAGCGCCAGACTGGATTGGCCCAGCGGTCAGTAAAGCGCTTGGCATTCCCTATGTAACCGTGGAAGCGGCTCGAACCGGGCAAGGCGGCCCTGAAGATGAATGGAAGCTGTGGCGCAAGGAAGCACAGGCTGGCATCAAGCAAGCGGACCGGCATCTTGTGTTCAAACCGACGGATCGTGCCTATCTGAGTGAACTCCTTGGTTCCCAGGAAAAGCTGTTTGAGCTCAAGCCATTCATTGATCTTGAAGGCTTGTCTGAACCGACGGACCAATCCGTTTCATTGCCGGAAAACTGGGATCATAACACGCCCACCCTCATTACCACCGGCATGATGAGAAAAGGGAAAAAAGATCGTAATTTTTACATGCTTGCAGAAACACTTACGCAAATTCAAAACGTAAGCTGGAACCTTGTTATTGTTGGCGGGGGGCCGGAGGAAGACAGTATACGCGAGGCCTTTTCAGGCATTAATGGTGAGCGGCTACACTGGACCGGTCAGGTTACACAAGCGGAAGTTCTTTCATGGATGAAACTGTCCGACATTTTCATCTGGCCTGGCTGGAAAGAACCAATCGGGATGGTATACCTCGAAGCTCAACTGCAGGGCCTGCCCGTAATTGCTTACGAAAGCATGGGCGTACCACTGGTGGTCGAGCATCAGAAAACGGGATTACTCGCCCCGGAAAATGATGATGAACAGATGCAGGCGAACATCATCAAACTCCTGAAAGACAAGGAGCTTAGGGCAAACATGGGTAGTGATGCGCACCAGAAAGTGTTGAATGAACACAGCCTGGAGGCGGCATCTTCGCGCCTCCAGCAAGTGCTTTGTGATCTGATATCCTAGCCGTACGGATCAGCGGCATCCCGCAATCCATCACCGAAGAAGTTATATGCCAAAATAATCAGGATCACCGGAATAACCGGCAGGATCAACCATGGACGCAGAGCCACGGCTTCGATGTTTTGCGCCTCGTTCAACAGAACACCCCAACTCACAACCGGTGCACGCAGCCCCAGCCCCAGGAAGGACAAGGCAGTCTCACCGAGGATCATTGTGGGGATTGTGATCGTTGCAGACGCGATCAAATGACTCATGAATCCGGGCACAAGATGCAAGCCGATGATCCGGCCAGGACTTGCGCCCATCAAACGGGCAGCCAGCACGTAATCCTCTTCACGCAGCGACAGCAATTTTGATCGCACCGCTCGCGCGAGCCCGGTCCAGTCTATCAAACCTAATATGATCGTTATCCCGAAATATATGAGAATTGGCGACCACGTTGCGGGCATTATCGCAGCCAAAGCCAGCCACAATGGTAATGTGGGTAGAGACTGCACCACCTCGATGATACGTTGAACAACGAGATCAACCCAACCACCATAGTATCCTGCCAAGCCCCCAATGATTATTCCCAGTGTGAAACTTATGGCGATGCCCACAAGACCAATCGTCAGTGAAATTCTCGCTCCATAAATGATGCGGGAAAGCATGTCCCTGCCGAGCCGGTCTGCACCGAGAAGATAGATTGGTTTCTTGATATCGGCGCAAATTAAATGATTGTCCGCTTCGATAAAGCCCCAGAACTTGTATTCTTCACCGGAGCAGAAAAACCTCAATTTTATAATTCTGTCTTCACTGGGCACGTATATACGCTGCGGGATTGTGAAATCCATTTCGCGATCATAATCATATACAAACGGCCCTACAAACTCACCTTTGTGGAAAAAATGAATGCTGTGCGGTGGCGCATAAATGTATTTGGGGTTGCGCGAGTCGAGTGCATAAGGAGCAAAAAACTCCGCGAAAACCGTGATGAAATACATCAACAGCAGGAAGATACCGGAAGCAACGGCGACCTTGTGTCTTTTGAATTTCCACCACATCAACTTGCGTTGTGAGGCAAGATAAACCGCTTCCTGCTCCGGAGTTAGTTCCTCAATTGACTTAGGATCAAAAGGCGCGGTGTTAACGTAGTGGTTGTCAGCTGTTTTCTGGGTCATCGACTTACTCCCCCTGAAAGTCGAATACGTGGATCAAGGAATGCAAGAGCAATATCAGAAAGCAATACACCGATAACTGTCAGAAACCCGAGCAACATCAAGAACGATCCGGCGAGATACATATCCTGAGATTGGAGAGCTTCGATCAGCAGTGGTCCCGTTGTTTCAAGCGACAGTACGATTGCGACAACTTCCGCTCCTGAAATCACCTGAGGCAGAATTCCGCCAATATCTGCAATGAAAAAGTTCAGGGACATGCGGAATGGATATTTCATCAGGCCGCGGGTCTCAGGCAATCCTTTAGCCCGCGCTGTGGTGACATAGGGTCGGCGCAACTCGTCTAACAGGTTCGCCCTGACACGTCTGATCATGGCTGCTGTTCCAGAGGTTCCGATCACAATAACCGGTATCCAGATGTGTTCCAGAACAGACAGAAACTTAGCCCAGCTTAAAGGCTGATCGACAAATTCCGGATCGACCAAACCGCCGATGGCTGTCCCGAACCACTGGTTCGCCAGATACATCATGATGAGAGCCAAAAGGAAATTTGGCGTAGCCAGGCCAAGTAGACCAAGGAATGTCAAGCCATAATCACCCCAGCTGTACTGGTGTGTTGCTGAGTAAATTCCAATTGGAAATGCTACCAACCATGTGAAAATGATGGTGAAGAATGTGACTATGATCGTGAAAAACAACCGATCGCCAATCACTTCACGCACTGGCAGTTCATATTCAAAAGAATACCCGAAGTCCCCGACCAACATACCGCTGGCCCACTTAAAATATCTTTCCCAGATGGGTAGATCGAAGCCGTATTCCCTTCTCAGGAATTCGATCTGGTTGGGATCAACCGTTTCACCTGCTGCCAACAGGTTGTTGACATAGGTTTCGAAATAGTCACCAGGAGGCAATTCAATAAGCAGAAATACAAGGATACTTGTCAGTATCAGTGTGGGGATCATGTATAAAATTCGTTTGAATATGTACAAAATCATTACGCTGGAATCCTACCGGTCGAACCAGAATGTGTCTGGACGATAGACGCCGAAATATGAAGTGGGATCCCAGGAGTAAATGGCCTGTTCCGGCACATTTCGCAGGTCTTTGGAAACTACCACAGGCTGTCGGCTGTTGTTTATCGTACCAATCGTGAAAACCTGATCAGTGTAGTTTTTCAACATCTGATGCCAGACTTCTTCTTTTTCACCCATGGAAGAGCTCATCATCCATTGATTGTAGAGAGCCAGCTGCTTCTTGGCCACGTCCATTTCAACCGGTTCACCCGCTTTGGCATTGGTTTCGTTGTATTGTCCCCACTTTGGCCATTGCCGCCGCGAT
>CAWUJF010000356.1:0-4200 GCA_963922405.1 uncultured Hyphomicrobiales bacterium
AACCGAATGAGTCATCCAATTCCAGGTTTCCAAGCGGCGATTGTTCATCGAAGAACAAAGTGTAGTTTGCTCCTATCCCCACATAAGGTTTGATGCCATTGGTTTCTGGGAAATGATAGTTGAGTGATAATGTTGGGGGCAAATGATTTACATTTCCTGCGAAACCAACACCAGCTATATTCACATCGTGGCTGAATGGAGTTGCCGCTAATAGTTCAACACCCAGATTTTCAAGGATGAAATATTCTGCGGTTATGGTGAATTGTGTGTTGGTGCTGACAATAGCTTGCCCGCCTGCCAGAGTACCGTTGTCACTTTTTGGATCAACTACACCGACACCTAAACCGACAGTAATATCACCTTGTGATTGCGCCTTTGCCAAAGGAACAATAGCTACAGCAGATGTGAAAAGCGCAAGTAAAACCCGTTTCATTTCGAGACCCCTTTAAGTTCAAGTTTCGAGTGTCTGCATCCTTTTCAATTTTACGGGCGTTGCATTGACATGAATCAAAATGCAGGTGAGTTTCCCAGCGTCACTTCAATGACAAAATCATTCAGCTACAATATTTGGACTTCATATTAGTCGCACAGCAATAAAGGCGTCCTCAAAATAATGGTCAGTTCACATCCGCTAGTTACTGCCTGTGTTCCTGCCTTTAATGGTGAAGAATTCATAACGCAAACGATTGATAGTGTTTGTTCGCAAACCATCGACAACATTCATATAACGATATCTGTAGATTTATCAGACGATGAGACATTGAAGATTTGTCGAAGTAGATTTGCGGACAGAGGAATCGAAATTATTGAACAAAAGCAAAGATTGGGGTTCGTTGGGAATATTGAGTATTTATTGAATAGCGTAAAAACTCCATTTGCATTCCTCATGCCACATGATGATCTAATTGAGCCAACCTATGTGGAAGTGTTGCTCAAACTTCTGCAAGAGCATAAAGAAGCCTCAGTAGCCTATTGTGACATCCAGCGTTTTGGACTTGCTGACACGGTGTTTCGTCAATCCCCGGCAAAGGGTGAGCTACTATACCGCATTCTACATTATCTGAAACATATTGATGGTGCGGTTCCATTTCGAGGTTTGATCCGTATGGACATGTTGAACCGGCCGATACAGTTGCCCGCAAACAGTTTTGATAATTATGCCGTGGATACTACATTTATTCTTCAGCTTTTGACCTATGGTGAATTTGTGCACCATGAGGCGTGTTTGTATCGCAAACGTATTCACTCCGAATCCAAATATCACGAATGGGTTTTGCAATCTGTAGCATGGCGACGTGAGGCTTGGCTTGCTCACTGCGTTGATTGTGCAAAAGTCGCTTTGAAGGTGGTTCGTAAAGATGAAGATATTGAAATGATGATGACTGCTCTTTGCGACCGTCTCCTTATGACCGAAAGAGACCTTTGGTGGCCAACAAAATCCGTGGCTCTACTCAGCCAGAGAAAAACAACCTGTTACGAGAGTTCTTACAGCAATGTGCACGCGTTGCTCCGGACAGTTGCTCGAAAGTGATAGTACAAAAGAGATTTGAAGAGCTTAAAAAAGAAAGCCAAGGTGTATGAGCTGCACTCGCGCTCTGGTGATTGGCTCAGGAATCCAGGGTGCCTGCTCGGCCCTGGCGTTAGCTAACACTGGTTTTGATGTAGTTGTTCTTGAGCAAGATACCATACCGTACAACCGGACCAGTTTGTGTGGAGAGGGCAAGGTCCACCTTGGTTTTGTTTATGCCAATGATCCAACATATGAAACCCAAAGAGTGATGTTGGACAGCGCTCTTAAGTTCTCGTCTTCCATTGAACAATTTATTGGTGAGCCAGTCGAATGGGACAAGATGCGTTCCAAGAAATTTCAATATCTGATTCTAAAAGATTCAATGGTAAAGCCAGAAATATTGTTAGACCGTTACACACAACTCCAGCATGACTACGAAAGATTAATCGCGAATGACTCGAGTTTAAACTACATCGGTCTGCGGCCTGATTTGCTATGGTCTAAAACGGATGCAAGTCCCTGTATTGCAAAGGATCAGTTTACCGACTGCCTACAAACTGAGGAAGTTGCGATCTACCCTAAAGCCCTCCGGACCCTTCTTGTTAATGCTTTAAATGAACATTCTTCGATCCGAATGATCTGTAACGCCAGGGTGGACAGGGTACGACGTACAAATTCAGGCTTTAGCGTTGAGGCAGGGAGACATATTCATTCGGCTGACATCGTTGTAAACTGCAGTTGGGGTGACCGACTACGTATAGACGAAGATTTATTACCTTCGACTGCTCAACCTTGTACATTTCGACTAAAATACTCAGCGTGGGTACAGCTTCCTCAAGCGCTTCAGTCATTGCAGTCCTACACATTAGTTCTTGGTCCTTTTGGGGACCTGGTAACCATGCCTGATTCAGTAGAAACATACATATCTTGGTATCCTGAGTGCTTAAAGGGCTTTGAAGTTGGAACTGCTCCGCCATCACATTGGGACGCTCTCTGTCGTGGTGAGACAGATGCACAGCAACAAGCTGAAATCCTAAATTCCACACTCACCGCTTTCGATAAGTTGGTCCCTGGCATGGCGAAAGCAAAACTAGTGAAATTGCAAACTGGTCTTATTGTTGCGTCTGGAGCGACCGATATTACGGATCCCGGAAGCCGCCTTCACAAACGTAACAACATTGGAATTGAAGAACATGACGGCTATTTTTCGATGAATACAGGTAAACTTACTTCAGCTCCAATGTTGGCTCATCAGCTTGTTGATCGAATTGTTTAATCATACGAACCCAAGCGAGATTGCTGCATTCTACCTGTGCGAAAGTTTCATGGAGGCGTTTTTATTGAGTGACAAGCCGAAGTGCATTTCAAAGCTCAGCGGTTAACTAAAATGGAATGAATATCCAGAGGACTCCGGGATGTTTGAGCGTCTGCTCGAGTCTTTTCACGCAATCGCTGCTGGGGGTATATCTGCCTGGGGATGAAACGTTACCTGCAGCGGAATCGCCACTATTCAAGTTTAGACCATTCCAAGAAGTAGAGTTATGAGTCTGCATTGCAGTCGAAGCTTCTGTACTGAACTATCAACCAATTAAAGTTTTTTACCAATAGATACCCGAAATACATGGCCATCGTCTATTGTAGTCAGACGAACATCCGGACCTAAAATTGTATTAAAAGTTGGCGATTCATCTCCAAGATCAAAATATGCATACTCCAATCTCGCAAACAAATCCTCGTCAAGCATTTGATCGATGCCTGTCCCAACTGTAAATCCTGTGAACTGTTCAGAAACCACCGGGCCTCCCAATCCACTTGTAATTTCAAAGGAAGCGAACGCCACACCACCAGTCGCAAAAACCAGCGTTTGATTACTAGCAAAACCAACTCGACCACGAACAGTAGCAAGGAACTCCATTTCAACAGGCGTCAGGAATCCGAACGGAGCATTTGTATCGGAAACATTACCAACTGATCCGTCTGCTTCAAATCCGAAAACGAAGTTGCCGCGTTGCCTATTGAATCCTGCGAAACCGCTAAAAATTGTACCGCTAGGCGTTGCATTTGTCGGAGAAGGGTTAGCGATTGGGTCTTCGACAGAGATATCTAAGCGCCCAACACCAATTCCGAAATAAACACCACCCCAATCAAATCTGCCTTCATCGAACGGGACTTCTTTATTTTGCACAGGATCGGCTGCTAAAGAAAGCGTAGAGGAAACTACAAGAAACCATACCGCAATAAATGTTCTGAACATCATTTCGCCTCACCAACATGCCCGAAACCACCAGAATAGTCAGAGCTCTTGTCAGTTAGGATAAATGGTATTTGAACAATGACAACCGATAACTTCATATGTGAACTTGTTATGGTGGCGTTTTGGTCGCGTTGGCGCATGATCTAATTTAAGGTCGATAGTCATGTTTGCATTATGTTGCCTTTTGCTTTGACTGGTTTTGACTCTGGCAAGAAACCAGTTGATTCAACTCGATGCATAATGGTTTGTGGGAATTCAATAGACACGAATTGGTTCAGGCACTAAAATTGCCGCTTGTTCTCAATACATCTTGAATGCGTGACAGATTTTACGCAAGCCGCAGATGCACAATAGTCTGGAAAGCGCTCTGAAAGGAAAGGTAGGCGGGTTGTATTCTTGGTTTTTAAGGAATTAAGCCGGATGCCTGTTTGATTTT
>CAWUJF010000357.1:0-4199 GCA_963922405.1 uncultured Hyphomicrobiales bacterium
GCAGTTGATGCCATGGAACTTTCCCATAAGCTTGATCATGTGGTTCTGTTTTCCGGTGACGGTGATTTTCGCCCACTTGTGGCAGCACTCCAGCGCAAGGGATGTAAGGTTAGCGTGGTCTCAACTGTAAATACCAATCCGCCTATGATTGCTGACGATTTGCGCAGGCAGGCTGATAACTTCATCGAACTCACCCATCTTCAGAAGGAGTTGGGTCGGGACCCTTCCGACAAACACAACTTCCCTGAAGATGTTGATGATTTTGACGGCAGTGCAGACTGATCGACATCTGTTGATATCAATTCAAATGCAATGGGCAACCCACAGCGATTGTGGAATTATATTTGCATGAGTATTTCAGAAATTTTTGACGCGCCAAGGGACTGTGATGTTTGTCCGCGACTGTACGGTTTCATCCAGGATCAGCGCCAAACCTATCCAGACTGGCATAATGCGCCTGTTGATACCTGGGTGTCAGCTGGTGGTGACGACGATGTGAAGATCCTGATTGTCGGCCTGGCGCCCGGATTACGCGGTGCCAACAGAACCGGAAGGCCATTTACCGGCGATTGGGCAGGCGACCTGTTATACGCCACACTGAAGAAGTTTGATCTCGCCACTGGTGAATATGGTGGCGAACCTGAAGACGGATTGTCCTTAAAGTATTGTGCGATCACGAATGCAGTTAGATGTGTTCCTCCTGCCAACAAACCGGTTGGACAGGAAATCAACAATTGCAGACCTTTTCTGGTGAACACGATCAACCGCTTTAAAAACCTGAAAGCTCTTGTGACGCTCGGCAAGATCTCGCATGATTCAACCGTTCGGGCCCTGGGTGGCAAAATATCAGCTATTCCATTTGGACATGGTTCAGCGCAATCGGTCGGTGATTACACTTTATTCTCCAGCTATCATTGCTCGCGTTACAACACGAATACCGGGCGGTTGACAGAAGCAATGTTTGAGGATGTGTTTGCTGAAGTCCGGAGTCATATCCGATAGTTAGGATGAACTCTTAACGCCGCGCATCAGTTCGGCAATTTCTCCGGTTTGGGCACCCACTGCGCCTGCTTCAACGCCATCGGCGGCGGATAAACGCACCGAATCCGGTTTGTTTTGAGATAATTTCCAGGTGCCGTTAATTTCAGAGATGACCAGCTTTGCAGGCACGATCTGGCGTTGCATGCGTTCATAGACTTCCTGATCCATCTTGTCTGATGTCCAGGGTTTCTTCGGCAACAAACGTTCTTCCTTAGCTGCTGAAAGGCGCTCCAAAACACCATGAAGGTCAGAATGCGGAAGTAATGAAATTTCACCACGCAAATGAACTGCCACATAATTCCAGGTGGGGACCTGATCATCCACATGATACCAGTCCGGCGACACATAGGCATCACCACCGGTCACCACCAATGCAGCAGGTGTTGGTTCGGAAATCTGTCTGACGATCGGGTTGGAACGGACCAGGTGCAGTTCCACCTCGGTTGCTTCAGGTGAAAGCAGAAATGGAATATGGCTCACCAGTGGACCGGCTTCTGCATTGATTGTCAGGATTCCAAACGAACGCTTGCGCACAAATGCAATGTTTTGTTCGTCAGTCTCGGTTCTGAAGGCGGGATTTGGATGCATTATCCCTTCTCCCGCATAAGCCGCGCCTTTTCGCGATCCCAATCGCGCTTCTTGGCAACTTGACGCTTGTCATGAGCTTTACGTCCGCGACCCAGCACCAATTGGAGTTTGGCAATGCCGCGATCATTGAAATAAAGCCGGTTGGGAATAAGGGTCAGGCCTTCACGCTGAACCGCTCCGATCAGTTTCGACATTTCTTTCTTGTGCAGCAGTAACTTACGGCGACGTCTGGGATTATGATTGTTTCGGTTACCTTCCAGATATTCCGGAATGTAACTGTTGATCAGCCAGATCTCACCCTCTTCCTCGGTGGCATAGCTTTCAGCAATATTGGCCTTGCCGTTGCGAAGCGATTTCACCTCGGTCCCGGTCAATTGCAGTCCGGCTTCCAGAGTTTCCAGAAACTCGTACTCGTGCCGAGCCTTGCGGTTATCTGCAATCAGCCGGCCATTGGTGTTGTCTTTCTTTTTAGGAGCCATGATTGCAACTTGGATGTGGTTGATTAGTTGATCAATCCAGCATGAACCATGGCATCACGTACAGCAGCTTCGGTGGAAGCATCAATAGCAACCATGGGTGAACGCTGTACATTCTGACATTTGCCCAAAAGTGAAAGGGCAAATTTGGTTCCGCCGGGACTTGGTTCGATGAACAGGGCCTTATGCAATGGCGCAAGTTTGTCCTGGAATTCAAGAGCAGTGGCATAGTCGCCCGCCAGACAGGCTTCCTGGAACTGGGCACACATGCGCGGCGCCACATTGGCAGTCACGGAAATACAACCATGACCACCATTGGCCATGAAGCCCAGCGTGGAGATGTCTTCACCTGAAAGGTGAACAAAGTCTGCTCCCATCGCATGGCGTTGCTCTGAGATACGGCTCATGCTTGCGGTTGCATCTTTAACACCAACAATGTTGTCGTGCTCTTCGAAGAGTTCCGCCATAGTTTCCACCGACATATCAATGATCGAACGGCCTGGAATATTATAGATGATCAATGGCAGGCTCACTGCTTTGGCCACGGCGCCAAAATGAGCTTTCAGACCGCGCTGGTTCGGCTTGTTGTAGTAAGGTGTCACCACAAGTATGCCATCAGCACCTGCTTTTTCTGCATGCTGGGCCAGATCAACAGCTTCATCAGTGTTGTTGGAACCGGCACCGGCAATGACCGGGACACGTTTGTTTGCAACTTCAATGCAGACTTCCACAACACGTTTATGCTCATCATGCGAAAGTGTTGGAGATTCACCTGTAGTGCCTACCGGGACAAGACCATGGGTCCCCTCCTCGATCTGCCATTCAACAAATTCTCTGAATGCCTTTTCATCGAACGCGCCTGTTTCATCAAACGGCGTTACGAGTGCTGGCATTGAACCTTTGAACATGGGTCTATTCCTACTATTAAAATCACAAATTGGGCCGGACATTAGCCAGTCAGTGTTTTCGGTGCAAGCAAAGAGTATGGTAAATTGATATAATTGGCGGATGAACGGTAAAGTTTATCTAATTTTCACCACTTTAGGGCTCAATAGTCCCGAGCAATGGGTTGGTATGATAACGGGCAAAGGTGAATTCTTGAAAAATAGAATATTATCGGTTTTGTTTTTGGGCCTATTTGGCTTTGTTTCAACGGTTATTTTTCTTCCCAATGCATCCAATGCGCAGGGAATTGAGCAGTTATTGCTTGAAAAAATTCCTGTTCCCACAAAGCGGCCTTCAGTTGATGCGATCAGAACCGGTTCTGTTCCTTCTCGCAGCAAACAGACTTCGATTGTAGTCGGGAAACCGGCAACTAAGGTATCACCCGTCGCAGGTTCACTGGAAAGCGGGCTAAAAGCCTTGAGCAAAAAGGATGGGCAGCGGGCACTGCAAATTCGTGCAGGCCTTAAGCCAGGCAGTCTTGACCGCAAAATCCTCGCTTGGGCTATCGCCTTATCAGGCAATCCAGCGGTTACATCCGGTGAAATCGCATCCATCGCCAGAGACCTGCCGCAGTGGCCCGGACGAAAAGCTTTGGCGCGAAATTCTGAAAGAGCTTTGGCGCGTGAAAATCTCTCCGCCCGATCAATTGTCAAGGCGTTTGGCAATAACGCACCGCAAAGCGTTGAAGGCGCGATATCCCTTGCGTCCGCTCATCTGGCACTGGGAAACAGAAAGAGTGCAAACAGAACCATCGCACCGTTTTGGCGCAATGAAAAACTCAATAACAAGCTGGAAAAACAAATCTTATCCAAATTAGGTGGTGTCCTCACACAGGAAGATCATCGATATCGCATGCACAGCCTTCTTTATAATGATCGAGCGCGTGGGGCTTTGAGGATTGCTGGTCTTGCGAAACAATCCAGTCTGGCAAAGGCACGGGCAGCTGTGGTCAGAAAATCATCCAAGGCGTCATCATTACTCAAGTCAGTTGCACCATCATCCAAGAAGGATACGGGTTATCTCTTCGCACGGATTGAACATGCAAGGCGCACGAAAGACTTCAAGACAGCGGCGAACCTTCTGGTCAAGGCACCGAGAAACCCCGCTCTGCTTGTTAACCCGGATGAGTGGTGGGTAGAGCGAAGAATT
>CAWUJF010000358.1:0-4196 GCA_963922405.1 uncultured Hyphomicrobiales bacterium
CTGGAATCGTACGTGGATTTTCCGGATTTGGTTCCGGTATGATTATCGGCCCGTCTACAGCTGCATTCTTCGGACCGCAAATGGCATTGGTCATGCTGACAGTTCTTGATGGCGTGCCAACTGTGTTCCTCACTTGGCAAGCGCGTAATGATGTGAATTGGCGGGAAGTATTACCGGTAATTGTCGGATATGCGGTATTGGCACCGTTCGGTGTTTGGGTCCTAAAAACCGGAGACCCCACAGCTCTGAGATGGTTTATCTCTGTGAGCATCCTGGTGGCTGTAACCATCCTTTGGTCCGGTTGGAAATATACCGGCCCCAGATCAAGAAAAGTCTCATTCTCTTTCGGCGGTCTCGGCGGATTTATGGGAGCAGCCGCAGCATTACCAGGCCCGGCCGTATTGGTCTATTGGTTAGCGAGCGCAGCCCGCGCAATTACAGTTCGGGCAAATATGATCTACTACCTGTTCATCACGGATTTAATGATCATCGCGGCCTATATCTTTGCTGATATCTATACATGGGAAGGTTTCTGGCGCGGAGTCATTTGTATCCCGGCCTATGTGATAGGGATAACAATAGGAACCAAGTTCTTTTCCGGTGCCAGTGAAAGCACCTATCGAAGAATTGCGTTCTTCATGATATTAATCGCGGCAATTACCAGCTTGCCAGTATTGGACAGCGTTTTGCGTTAGGCTGATAGCTTAGCCATCACCTCATCGTCGATATCGAAGTTGGAATAAACGTTCTGAACGTCATCATCTTCTTCAAGAGCATCGAGAAGTTTGAGGAGTGTCGCACCCTTTTCCTCATCCACTGGTGTGTTGTTCTGAGGTTTCCAGATTGCCTTGACGCTTTCCGCCTCACCTAACGTATCTTCCAGAGTCTTGGTAACGTCTCCAAAATCATCAAAAGAACAAATGATTGTATGACCATCTTCATCGCTCGCCACATCATCGGCGCCCGCTTCAATAGCAGCTTCCATTACCGTGTCTTCATCGCCAGCTTCAGGCTTATATACAATTTCACCAACCCGATCGAACATAAAAGAAACCGATCCAGTTTCAGCCATTTGCCCGCCATTCTTTGTGAAACAAGCGCGGATGTTAGAAGCCGAACGGTTTTTGTTATCTGTCAACGCTTCCACAACGATAGCCACGCCGCCTGGTCCGTAGCCTTCGTAGCGGATTTCTTCATAGTTTTCACTATCCGCACCAGACCCTTTGTTAATAGCCCGCTGAATATTGTCCTTCGGCATGGATTGGCCTTTGGCATTCTGGATCGCCAGACGCAGCCTTGGGTTCATATCGGGATCTGTAACCCCGCCACCCATTTTGACTGCAACAGTAATTTCTTTGGAAAGTCTGGAAAACATTTTGGACCGAATGGCATCCTGGCGCCCTTTACGGTGCATAATGTTTTTGAATTTTGAATGGCCTGCCACAGCTCACTCCCATAAAAAGAAGGTCGGAAAATTTCCGACCTTATAAACCCCTAACCCTAAAACCGTCTAGGGGATTATGTTTTTTCTCTGATTTTGTTGAAAATTATTTCACAGAATTCATGTAGGCGATGACGTCCTGAATTTCTTTTTCTTTCTTCAGGCCATTGAATGCCATTTTAGTACCGGGAATGTAATCCTTTGGCTTGGCTAGAAAAGCGGTCAACGCTTCAGGTGTCCAGGAACCACCTTTTTCAAGCAGTGCTTTTGAATATTTAAAGCCTTCCACAGCACCCAATTCACGACCAACAATATTCACGAGATGTGGACCATTGCGGTTCTTCGGCTTCTTGACCTCGTGACAGGCCTTACACTTTTTGAATACCTTTTTTCCTTTTTTCACATCACCTTCAAGGCTAAGCGAAGCAACCTCAACGGAGCCAGAAGCAGCCGGAGCTGCCTCTGCTTTCTTGACTTCTTTATTGAATACAAAACGCAGTGTTACCGGTGCAACCCGTGTAATTCCTGGTAGTTTTGCAAGTTCCATAAGTTTGTCGATCCCGGCATTGATACCAAGGTCTTCAGTACCAATCATGATCATGTCGTTAGTTGTCACGACAACCTTATTATCGCTTGCACGGACAACAAACATTTCGGTTTCAATGTCCAGATTTACACCTGACAGTGAAAGAACACCTTCCACATCAATAACTGTGCTGGCACCAACGGCAAGACCGTTTACTTCATCCATGTCGATGGTAGCCTTCAAAGTAGCTTGCGGGGAATTAGCATCGAAAACATGCTTGACCATGCGCTCGTTACGAATGTCGATATTCGTTTGAACGGAAGTTACATCAATATTGATTGTAGCTTCACCGCTGGAACTGACTTCGCCTGAAATTGACTCAAATGAATTCACTTCACCTACCGTATCTTTCTTGATTGAACCGTAGGCTACCTTTGATTCTGCAGCTGAAAGTTTCCAGACTTCCTCAGCCAGTGATGGCACTGTAGACGCCATTACGAACAGCAGTGATGCTAGAAATGTAGCTCTCATATTTAACCCTCCAATTTAGATTTAAACAAAAGTTATGTTTGACTTACACCACTGTAACGCCTCGAGGATTGGATTTATTCGATAAGAAATTTTGGTAACTGAAGATTTTTTCTGAAAATGACTTTCAGCTTCCTTTACCAGGGAAGAATATTGTCCAGATGCGCACCCATTCTTAGGGGGCGTATTGATGTAGCCAAACCGGTTCGGTCATCAGTTTCTATACCCACACCGCATAAGGTGGCTTCACCGGATGCCGGTTCAAACCGTCCTCGTGGTATCTTGGTGACAAATCGGTTTATGGGTTCTTCCTTATCCATCCCCAGGGAGGAATCGTAGTCTCCACACATGCCCGCATCGGATATATATGCAGTTCCGTTTTTTAAAACCTGATGGTCGGCTGTTGGCACATGCGTGTGCGTTCCCACAACCGCTGTCACACGTCCATCCACGTAATGCGCGAAACACTGTTTTTCGGAAGTGGCTTCCGCATGAAAATCAACGAAAATCACATCCACATCTTTACCCAGCTCAACACCTTCCAGGAGATTGCTCACACAATCAAACGGACAATCGAGATCCGGGTGCATAAAAACCCTGCCCATGATATTTGTGACCATTACCCGGGCACCATTTCTTGAATCGTACACGAATGAACCACGACCAGGAGTGCCTGAAGGGTAATTTGCAGGACGCAGAAACCTGTCTTCGCGATCTGCTATCCCTAAAGCTTCCTTTTGATCCCACACATGATTGCCGGTGGTAACCACATCTGCACCGGCTTCTAGGGTACGATTGAAAATTTCCTCATTGATACCAAAACCGCCGGCGGAGTTTTCACCATTTACCACTACAAAATCTGCTTTTTGTTTTTCGACCAGTTCCGGCAATTCCTTAAAAACCAATTCCCGACCGGTTCTTCCAACCATGTCCCCAAGAAACAAAATTCGCATTTTAGTTGCCTTTCACCGGATAAAATCCGGATTCAGTAAGCATTGCGCTCAGCGGTTGGTCGTGTGGTTCTACCGGCACTCTTTCATGCTTCTGACAGTCAAAGGCCATACCAATCAAATAGGGTTTGATCCCTTTTTCGATAATCTTCGCAATGGCTCGATCATAGTGACCTGCACCATAACCAATTCTGCCACCCGAATGATCAAACACAGACAGCGGCATTATAAGCATTGATGGATCCAGAACTTCGGCATCCTCGCCAGGTCCGTAAGTTCCAAATCCTGTTTCCACGAGTTCAGCCTCGCGCAAAAGCTCTCTAAAAACTATCGTAGTTCTATCAATCACCACAGGAAGACAAAGCCTGGCACCCTTTTTCCTCAATTCATCCATTAAGGGTCTCGGGTCGATTTCTGAACGGATGGGGAAAAATCCTGAGATGATTGTACCTGGATCAAAATCCAGATTTTCTGCTCCGATCGCCGACGCTGCCAAACTCATTTCGATACGCGTCTCAACCGGTATCGCATCACGCCTTTTGAGAGATTGCGTTCTCAGTTCAGATTTTTGTTCTTGTGGCGTCATGAATTATTCGAGATGAAATTTCAAAAAAGCGAGCCACCTTGGCCGTCAAACATAAAGACAATCCCGGAAACCTACTAAGTAGGTGGGCACCGTGATGACCAAGCCCACGGGCGAGGTCAGGGACAGTTCCCTAGAGAATGCGTAAGGCCCCGAGCATATGTGAGT
>CAWUJF010000359.1:0-4180 GCA_963922405.1 uncultured Hyphomicrobiales bacterium
ATGTGGAAACCGTCTGGGAACCGCCGGGCGAAGATGAAATCCCCATTGTTTCTAAGGCAAGCTGACCGGTCAGGCTGAACAAACGCTTTCGAGAACTTATACAATAGTGAAAACTCCTGTATGCTTGATTGGATCAAGGCAAACATGTGCCCATGTTCCTATAGCGCCATGATTGCCTTCCAGTATTCACTCGGGAAATTACGGGAAGCATCATCATGAAGTATCAACCGGTTCGAAGCCTTACCGAAGAAGAGATCAAGACCTACCATGAAGACGGCATCGTATGCCTTCGGCAGTTCTTTGATATGGAATCAGTTGAGATGCTCCGAAATGTGGTTGATAGGGATATGATCAATCCGGGACCCATGGCACTGGACGTGACGCGGGACGGCAAGGGCAAGTTTTTCGGCAACACCTTTGTCTGGAAACATTACGAAGAACTGGATGATTTCATTCACAATTCTCCAGCAGGAGACATCGTTGCCGGAATTTTACAATCCTCAAAGGTGAACCTTATCTTCGACCAGTTCCTGGTAAAGGAACCCGGGACCACCACACCCACCCTGTGGCATCATGACCAGACTTACTGGCCCATTGCGGGTGATCAGGTCTGCACCATGTGGCTGGCGCTTGATCCGGTTACAAAGGAAAATGGTGCGGTGGAATATGTCTGCGGTTCTCATCGATGGGGACAGCGCTTCAAAGCCGTCTCCTTCAAGGACGATAACCTTTACAAGGAAGACCTGCCTCCAGTCCCCGAC
Source organism: uncultured Hyphomicrobiales bacterium (assembly GCA_963922405.1). GTDB lineage: Bacteria > Pseudomonadota > Alphaproteobacteria > Rhizobiales > Rhizobiaceae > JAALLB01. Next base: position 762 of record CAWUJF010000359.1, read on the forward strand.
ATTGATGCGATGCGTGACCAGTACAAAATCGTGCAGTTCGAGCTGGAACCGGGTGATTGTACCCTGCATCACGGATTAACTGTGCATGGTGCGCCGGGCAATTCAAGTCTTTCACAAATCCGTCGAGCCTATGTGACCCGGTGGGGTGGGGATGATGTGACCTATTACCCACGGCCAAATTTGCAACCCATGCTATACGATCCGGAAATTCCTGAGGGAGGCCCGATAGATTGTTCGCTATTCCCGGTTGTGCGGGAAAACGCAGCAAATCAGTCAGCGTGACATGATTAGCCTTGTCAGACAGTCAGGTGCCCAGAAAAGGCTCTACCTCTGAACGGAATACTTCCCAGGCCGGCTCATCATCCAGAATGCAATGATTGGCGCTTTCAAGCGTAACGAAACGGGCGCCGTTAATGGTGGCAGCCAGTCTTCGCCCCTGATCAAACGGCACACGTGTATCCTGCCGGCAATGGAAAACGATGGTCGGCACCTTTAATTGAGCCGCCTTGTCAAACACATCAATCCGGTTGTTCGCTTCCATCACACGGATCGCATATTCAGGCGTGGCGGTATTGCGCTCCAGTTCCCGCCACCAATTGTGCTGTTCTTCGGTGCCACCGGGGATGAAGAGGTTTGTAAAGATCTGATTGAATGCCGGGTTTTCGCGCCCCCAACCCAGATGGATGAGGTTGAGCAAAGTATCAACCATCATTCTTTCTTCATCTGTGGTTGCCCGCGCAAGGGCACCCTGACCATAGGCTCCAAAAAGAATTAGCTGTTTGACCTTTTCAGGGTGTTTCAGGGCATAGGCAATGGAAAGCGCGCCGCCTTGAGACAAACCAAGCAGCGTAAATGGCTCTTCAATCGTGTCAGCCACAGCCTCAAGATCAGACAGGAAAGCATCAAAGCTCATATCCTCTACAGTGCGGTCAGACAGACCACTGCCTCGAAGGTCGTAGCGGACAAACTGATTTTTGCTCGAAAGCAAACGGAACCAGTGATTGAAGACCGGACTTTCATGATCCAGCGAGACGTGGCTGAGCCAGTGTGCAGCTCTCAGGATTACAGGGCCCTCGCCAATCTTGGCAACCGCTACACGAACTCCATCCTTTGCGGTCACAAAGGAGATTTCCTGATCCAAAGGTTCGATTTTGGATTTCTTTGTTTCCGGTTCCGCTTCAGCCGGTGACGTTTCGGGTTTGACTGTTTCCACTTCACCCACAAACCGAAAACCACGACCATGGGCGGTCTTGATCAGACGCTGGGTCTGGCCATCGTCGCCGATCGATTTGCGAACAACCTTGATGCAGGTGGATATGGTTGCCTCGGTGACGATGCGCCCATCCCAGATTTCCTCGACGATTTCATCACGGCTGACCACCCGGTGGCGGTTGTGAATCAAGAACTGAAGCAGGTTGAACGCGAGGGGCTCCATATCCTGAGGTTTGCCCGATTTGCGCAACTCAAATACTTCGCTATCGAGTTCCCAATCCTCAAATGAAAATATCATATTACGCCTAATTCAGTTTCAATAATCGATACTTAAATCATCTTACAACACAAAACCCGATTTTCGAAGTCGCATCAACAGAGCCTGATTTTTAAGCAAATCTCAGGAAATCCTCATATTTACCTCAAGCATCAAATCCCGGATTTCTGCATTTTCCTCTCAAGCCTGACCAGCCTGTCGGGCAAGTGAAAGGAAAATGTTATGAAAATGAAAATCTTCACGGTTCTCTACAGTTTAACCAGTTATATGATCGGCGTTATCGCCCTTACAGGCCTCATTCTGTTCATCGCAGATCTGTTTATACCGGTCACCGTCAATACAGCGTCACCCATATCGCCTGTATTTACAGGTCTGACCGCTATCATCTGGAATGTAATGTTGATCGCGCTATGGGGTTTACAGCACAGTGTGATGGCCGATCCGTTCTTCAAGGAAAAATGGACTAAAATCGTGCATCCCGCCATTGAGCGCAGCACCTATCTATTGGCGGTTGCCATAACCACAGTTCTGTTGATCGCGCTATGGTCACCAATTCCGGTTGTCCTTTGGGATTTCTCAGCAAGCTCTGCAGGAACCATTCTGCTCGGTGGATATTTCTTCGGCTGGACAGTGGTTTTGTTTTCCACCTTTTTGATCAACCACTTCCATCTCTTTGGTCTTGAACAGGCCTATCGCCTGATCACAGAAACACAGTCTAAGGAAATTACATTTGTGACACCGCTTCTTTACAGAATTGTCCGTCACCCGATGATGACAGGTATCCTGATCGCCCTTTGGTGTGCTCCTACAATGACAGTGGGTCGGTTGTTGTTCAACGTGGTGATGACGGCTTACATCATCATTGGCACAAGGCACGAAGAAAAGACGTTGATCAGAGACCTCGGCGAAAAATATGTGCGCTATCGCAATAGGACGCCAATGCTCATCCCTCGCTTTGGCAAGTTCTTCACCCCTGAACCAGCCAAGAAGACCCGCCCCCTTTAATGGCTGGGACACCCAGTGGCCGGGAGAAATTCCCGGCCACATCGTTCGTTCACAAAGCCTTGAACGCTGAAATATCATCCAAAGTCTTTGCTAACCTCGGAATCGTTCATATCTGTGCTATATTCAAGGTGTAAGCGTAGAGTGGCATAAGCCGGATTGCGCACCGCTACCCAATAGGAGAAACTGATATGAGCAATCGTCTGATAACCCGTCGCAGTGTCCTTGCAGCCGGTGGTGCTGTGGTCGCAACCGGAAGTGCAGGGCTAATCGTCCCCGCCTTTGGTCAAAACGTTGCAGCTACGCCTTCCATGCCTGGCGGATCAAACAATTATCGCCCCGGCGCACCGATTGTGGAACGCATTGGCGGTGGCGGCTTCTGGATGTCTGGTACAGTAAGACGGGCAGGGGATGGCGCGCCACTTGCAGGTCAACGCATTCAGATCTGGGCACACACCACTGAAGGCCATGAGCGTGAACCTCAAAGCCATGGTGCAACACTCACTGATGAAAAGGGCAGGTTCCGCCTGGAAATGCCGCAGATCGTACCAGCCTTTGGTCAACCGCATGGACATCTGGCCTATGATAGCGGTGAATATGAAACTGTATTCCTGCGCCCGATCATGAGGAGCGCAAGAGACAAGACCCTGGAAGCGCATTTCGTTCTCAAGCCTGCTTAATCGAAGTTTTTTCGCCCCCATGAACCGGTTTCGCGCAGGTCTGATCTGGATCGCCCTAGCAGCTGCGATCATTGTTCCTCTTGCGCTTGCCGCTTCAAGCCCGCTGCTGGCATGGCGGCAACCGGTCTACATCGTGGCCGGATTTGCAGGAGTTTTGGCCATGGGGTTGCTGCTTCTGCAGCCTTTGCTCGCCGGCGGCTATTTACCGGGCATAACCGCTTTCAATTCAAAAAGAATACATCGAGTGA
>CAWUJF010000360.1:0-4179 GCA_963922405.1 uncultured Hyphomicrobiales bacterium
GGTCAGAAATGGCTGTTTCAAAATGCGGATCCCAGTTGACCAGCCGTTTGCCGCGGTAAATCAAGCCTTCTTCATATAGTTTGACGAAAACTTCTAACACTGCCTTTGACAGGCCTTCGTCCATCGTGAAGCGTTCGCGGGACCAATCGCAGGATGCACCAAGTCGTTTTAACTGATTGAATATGGTGCCGCCGCTTTCCTCTTTCCATTCCCAGACTTTCTGCAGAAATGCTTCGCGTCCAAGCTCCTGACGCCGGATATTTCCTTCCTTAGCCAGTTTTCGCTCAACTACCATCTGTGTTGCTATGCCAGCATGGTCCATGCCAGGTTGCCATAGAACATCCTTTCCACGCATGCGCTCAAATCTTATAAGAATGTCCTGCAACGTATTATTGAGGGCATGCCCCATGTGGAGTGAACCCGTCACATTTGGTGGCGGAATCACAATGCAATAGGAGTCCTCACCATCCTTTGCCCCTGCCCCGGCGGCAAAGGCTTTGGCACTATCCCATTTTGCCGCGATTTCAGGTTCAACGGCAGACGCGTTATAATTCTTTTCAAGCATGAGTGGTTTCACATTTGTACGATTGAATTTTCAATTGCTGTAAAGCGAATGGTGCAGAATAAGTCAACCATTGCTAAAAAAAACGGCTGCGTCCAGCGCAGCCGTTTTCACTGGATATTTAAGATTGGTCACACGCCTCTGGCAACGCGCTCTATTTCTTCTCTGACCAAACGTTCCACCATGCTTGGAAGGTTTTCATCCAACCATTCACGGAGCATCGGTCTCAGAATTGATTCCGTTTTTGCGTCTATGTCGTCCATTGCACTGCGCTTCAGGCGTTCAAATGCGCTTGTGACAGCATCATCCGCGCTTGGTGACATCAGTGCACCCTTGAAAGCTTGCACTTCATCTTTTTCTGCCACAGTAACTTCAGCTTGTGCTGGCGCCGGGGCTGGTATTGGTGCACTGGCCACTTGTACAGGTGGTGGTGTCGCATTGACCATTTCAATCCGCTCTGCAGGGGGTGGAGTAATCTGTTCCGTTACTTCTTCAACAACGGATGAAAGTTCAGCCTTCTTTTCTTCTAGCACAACCACATCCTCCGCAGCATCATTTTGAATTTCGTTAGAAGCCGTTTCAGCAAGTGAGCTAGCTAGTTCAGCAGCTTGAGCACCAGTGGTGTTTGGCTCTTCTTCGGGTGTTTCTTTTGGTAACTCCCGTACCATTGCAGCAAAATTACCTGGATTTTCCGGGACGGGTTGATCAACAATATCGTCTTCCATTTCGTCATTGGGAACTTCAGACAACTCCGTTGTCACCGGGTGAACTTCTGGTGGTGGTGGTTGTGTCCCCTCTTCCGCAATAATTTTACGGATCGAAGAGAGAATGTCCTCCATCGATGGTTCTTTAGCTGCCGCATCTGCCATTTTTGGTCTCCGTATACTTTCCTAACGCCCCAATACCCACATTAAGAATCAAGGTACTCGAATCAGTTTTAAGTATAAGCAAATGGCGATGAAAGATAAGCATTTATCAGATTATTCACTGAAAATGCTCACCACAAAATTAGGTCAAATTGTCAATTGATTTGATAAATCAGGCTCAATCCGGGATTAGTTGCCGCTTGGAATACGCAGCCCGAACCACTTGTCCTCAACCTTTTCAAGGTGTTCTTCAGGTTCATAGGTAGTCACACCCAAGGATAGGCGGCTCGCGCTTAAACGACCGATTGCGGACAATACCGCATAACCTGCGACCTTGAAGTCACGTGAGGAGTTGGTAACCGCGATTTGAGCGTTGATGACAGTTGTTTGCGTATCCAGAACGTCCAAAGTGGTACGCTGTCCCACTTTACGTTCTTCTACTGCGCCAGCCAATGCAAGTCTTGCAGCTTTCAGCTGTTCCTGGTTTGCAGCCAGGGAGGCTCTTGCTCCGTCATACTGACTGAATGCGGAAACTACAGCAGCTCTAACGCTGTCTACACTTTCATCAACCTGAATACGTGCCTGACCCAAATTTTCTTTGTTCTGCCTTACCTGTGCTTGTTGGGCACCTGCTTGATAGATCGGAACGTTTAGAGTGGCCGTGATTGATTGTGAGTCAGTAACAGAGGCTACTGCACTTGAATCAAAGTTACGTGCAACACTACCTTGTAGCGTAACTGTAGGGAGCAGCCCACTCTCCGCTGCCTTGACGCTGGAAATAGCCTGATCAACCAGGTATTCAGTTGCCTTGATTGCCGGATGTTCTGCTTCGGCAATTTGAATGCCGGCGCCTACTGATTTCGGAACCAATCTTGAAACACCTTTAACAGGTTTCAGGTTGCTGGGTTTTTTTCCTATGATCTGCCTGTAAACCGCTTCACTCGATTTGACATTTGCAGCGGCCTGGCTGACGGCCGCCCTTGCCGCGGCCTGACTGGCACGGGCCTGGGCCACATCAGTTCTTGTGGCTTCGCCAACTTCAAATCGTGCCTGTTCTGATCTCACCTGCTCATTCAGGAAAGCGAGGCTTTGTTTCTGGAAGTTCAGAATAGCGCGATCACGCAATACATCCAAATAGGCAGAAGCACCATTAAACAAAATGTTTTGCTCAATGTTGCGCAAGGTTTCCTGGCCGGCTTCCACGGCTGATCTTGCAGCGTTAACGTTATTGACTGTAAGAAAACTGTCCCAAAGGGTCTGGTTAACAGTTACGCCAAATGCGCCTGGGGCAAGATTGGTGACGTTGCCGCCCAATCCGGAGAAAGTCGTGTTTGAACTTGTCCTGGACAAGCCGATATTCGCATTACCGATGATGGTAGGGCGAAAACCTGACTTGGCTATTGCAATGCCTTCATCAAGTGAGCGAACTGCTGCGCGCTGAGCATTCAGGGTTGGATTGTTGTTATAAGCTGAAGCTAGAGCACTGTTGATTGTCTCAGCAGATGAAATAGATGTGGTACACAGGAGCATGCCCGCTCCAACGCTCGCTCCCAGAGCATGCCTCATCACATCTTTCCTGACTTTAGAAGTCAAAAGACGTCCTATTTTCATGCTTTTAGAACTCCCTGGCCCGATTCTTCAGCCACAGCCTCTCATTAATTGCGGTCACTGTGGCATATTTTATTATAATTGTATCGCAAATTTCGCCCGAATTGCACGATATCCACCCGACTGTGGCGTATATGTAACACAAATATGTTAATAATTTACGCTAAAATTCAAACCCTTTTTCTAACTCAAATCCTGGTATTGGCTTAATAGCGCAATTCATGAGATCACGCTTACTAACCAAACAATTTTCCATTACACAAATTTTTGCAACAGCGGAATTACCGGTGCCTTCTACCGCAATCAGCTTGCCGTTGTCAGCTAATTGATCCAGTAATCCACCAGGAACTTGTTCGACGGCTCCATCGATAAAAATTACATCGTACGGTGCTTCTTTTTCGAGTCCGGAATTATGAACACTGTTTACCACAGCCACATTGTTGAACCCGAGGTCATTAAGTTTGTCTGAGGCAAATCCTGCCAATTCCTCGTTCTCTTCAATGCTCACGACTGATGCAGCCAAAAGCGAAATTACGGCTGAAGAGTACCCACTTCCAGTGCCTATCACCAGAACAATATCGTCTGATTCTATGTGAGCTGCCTGAAGGAGTCGTGAAAGTTGAGCAGGTTCTGTTAGATAACGCCCTTCTCCACCCAGTTCTGCGAGTGATAAATCTTCGTCTATGTAAGCAAGGGGTCTATGCGATTCGGCAACGAATTCTTCGCGTGGAACTGACAAGAAGGCCGACAAGAGTTCGTGATTTGTCACGTCGGATGTGCGTATTTGGCAGTCGACCATTTTTTCACGTGCTTGTTGAAAATCAATCATGCCTGCAGTTACCGCCCCTATGTTTCGCCGAACATGTCAAACGTGTTTCTGTTCCCTTATTGCCTAATGTATATGCAATGAACTTGCAATAAGATCGCAGAATTTTTGGAGGCATTGCCCGGAATCGAACCGGGGTTGACGGATTTGCAATCCGCTGCGTCACCACTCCGCCACAATGCCACTGTGAGTTGCGACTGTTTAGCATACAGTACCTGCAGTGCAAGCCTATATTTATCCAGTAGCATCTCTTTTAAGTAAGGTGGCTCCCCGGGCCGGATTCGAACCAGCGACCAATTGATTAACAGTCAACTGCT
>CAWUJF010000361.1:0-4166 GCA_963922405.1 uncultured Hyphomicrobiales bacterium
CTGTCCGTGCTATCAAATGCTCTTGCTGCGACCAAGGGTTCAACACACTCGCAAACATTCCAGACGAGGGCATATGCTGAGGCTGATAAAATTGCGTATTCAATGCGCTCATCCGCCAACGCATCTATCAAGGCTTGCGGAGATCTGGCCGGAAACATCTCCACATCCATATCCAGGACATCTGCCATAGCAGATCGAAATGGTTCCATATGGCGGCGCGTGAGCGCTACTTCACCCTCAAACACAACTCCTATTCTAAAAACCCCGATTTGTTTGCGCCAATCTGTTTGGGCAAAAGCAATACCGTTTGATACTGCAATAAACAGAAGTCCTGTGAACGCTAACAGCCGCCCCAAATTCTTTCCCGCAATAAGCCGCATACTTAGCCCCGACTCGTTTGATAACGTTACGTCGTATAACAAATTTAAGCTTTGTTTACCAAGCTTTTGAAAACCGCCCATCACAAATGTAATGGCAGTTACATCTTATTTATGAATTAGTTTTTGAACTTTATTCTTCCGGCACAATAGCATTGAAATTTGGGTAAAATTATGTGGCGTTACGCGGTTGTAATTATTGGAGTTTCCCTTGTTGCGTCTCAGGGAGCCCAATATTACGAAAAGATTGTTAGAGAAGAAAAGGTTCAGGAGCAAAACCAATCCGACTTTCAGCCGAGAGTCGCAGTTGTGGAGCAGACTCGAACACAGCCTTATAAACCGAGAATACTGGGCAGGGCTGCACGCATTGCCATGGATAAAACCGGGCACTTCATAACAAATGCCAAAATGAACGGGCGCGTAATAAAAGTCTTGGTGGATACCGGGGCAACAACTGTTGCCATCAACAAATCTACAGCACGTCGAATTGGCTTACGGTTAGCAAAGTCTGATTTTAAGCATCAGGTCAATACCGCTAACGGCAAAACACCGGCAGCATTGGCTGAGATTGAGCGAATTAAGATTGGAAAAGTAGAAGTTCGGAATGTTAAGACTGTTGTTCTTGACGACAAATCACTTAACACAACGTTGCTTGGCATGAGTTTCCTGAATCAGTTAGAACGATTTGAAGTAAGAAACCAAGAGCTTATACTTAGACAGTAATTCTTTTTATAACTGTGTTGACCCGACGCAGCGCGGCTGTCAGTTTCACTAAGAAACTAATAAATCGTGAGTTCCAAACATGTTTCCAAAGACCCAGCCTGGAGTCGCACCAAATACACATGAATATGAAGTAACCCCGCTCGTTAAACCTACAGGTTTTCGAGAATATGACGCACGTTGGTGGTTTGGTCATCCGGCATCATCGAAAGAACCCGAATTGAACCTAATGGGCATTCAGGCGCTTGGAATGGGCCTGGGAACTCTGATACAGGAATTGGGCGCCGGTCCGGACATTGTTACGGGTCATGACTTCAGAAGCTACTCCATGTCTATCAAGCACGCATTGGTCACAGGATTGATGGCAGCAGGTGCAAACGTCAAAGATGTGGGGTTGGCACTATCGCCTGTTGCGTATTATGCGCAGTTTGCCCTCGATTGCCCATCCGTTGCCATGGTTACAGCCTCCCATAACGACAATGGTTGGACTGGTGTAAAAATGGGTTGTGAAAGACCACTTACATTCGGACCGGACGAAATGGGGAGACTTCGTGATATTGTTCTGAATGGCGATTGGATATTGAAGGGTGGTGGTTCATATGAATTCGTGGAGAATTTTGCCGAACGGTATATCGAAGACCTTGCAAACCGGAAGCCTTTCAACAGGAAAATCCGTGCCATCGCTGCATGCGGAAACGGGACAGCGGGTGCATTTGCACCTCAGGTCCTTGAACGCTGTGGTGTTGATGTGATTCATATGGACACAAGCCTTGACCATTCGTTTCCTAACTACAACCCAAACCCGGAAGACATGGTGATGCTGCATGCCATGCGTGACATGGTTTTGGAGACCGGAGCCGATGTTGCGCTCGGATTTGACGGCGATGGCGACCGTTGTGGCGTCGTGGATAACGAAGGTGAAGAGATTTTCGCTGATAAGGTTGGTGTCATGTTGGCGAGAGACATATCTGCAATTCATGAAGATGCAAAATTTGTTGTCGATGTGAAATCTACTGGTTTGTTTTTGACAGATCCGGTTTTAAATCAAAATGGCGCTAAAACTGATTACTGGAAAACAGGCCACTCTTACATCAAACGACGGGTAAATGAACTCAACGCAATTGCCGGATTTGAAAAATCAGGACATTTCTTTTTCAATAACCCGATTGGACGCGGTTATGATGACGGGATAGTAACTGCACTTGCTGTTTGTGACATGCTTGATCGAAACCCTGAAAAGTCTATGGCAGATCTGAGAAGGGATTTGCCTGTGACTTATGGTTCACCCTCAATGTCTCCGCATTGTGCGGATGAAATAAAATATGATGTGGTTGACCGGGTGGTAAAGCGATTCACTGATATTCGTGACAATGGAAACTCTGTCGGTGGTCAGCCCATAAGAGACTTGGTAACCGTCAATGGAATTCGTGTTGTATCAGAAGACGGCACATGGGGATTGGTACGCGCTTCATCAAACGAGCCAAAGCTCGTAGTGGTCATCGAAAGCCCTGTTTCCGAAGCACGCAAGTTGGAGATGTTTAGGGCTGTGGACGAAATATTGCGAGAAAACCCTGAAGTTGGCGAATACAATCAGAGCATCTAAATGCTAAAAATCACTACACTGCATGAAACCTATCCACTGACAAAAGCTTTTGGAATTTCGCGAGGATCGAAAACCCAAGCCGATGTTGTTAGAGTAACAATCGAGAATGGTTCATTTTCTGGACAGGGTGAATGTGTACCTTATGGACGCTACGGAGAATCAATTGAAAGTGTGGTTGCACAAATTCATGAATTACCACCAACTTTTACAAGGGATGAACTGCAAGGTCTGATGCCAGCTGGCGCAGCTCGAAACGCCGTGGATTGCGCCCTATGGGATTTGGAAGCTAAACAATCCAATACACCAGTTTGGCAACTTGCTGGCTTGGCTGAACCACACACTGTTACAACTGCATATACCATTTCTCTAGCCCAGCCATCTGCCATGCAGGAAGATGCGGCAAAGAATGCACGCCGGCCGCTTTTAAAACTCAAGCTAGGAACACCGGATGATCTGCCACGCCTTAAGGCTGTTAGGGAAGGTGCCCCCAATTCAGAAATAATTGTAGATGCAAATGAGGGTTGGAAGCTGGAAGAGCTCAACGCACTTCTACCCCATTTAAAGGCATTCGGTGTCTCACTAATCGAACAGCCTCTACCCGAGAAGAACGATGCCCCTTTAACGGATTATGTCGGCCAAATACCAGTTTGTGCGGATGAATCCTGCCACACAACGCTTGGACTTGATGAACTCAAGGAAAAATATCAGTTCATAAATATTAAGCTGGACAAGACCGGTGGATTAACAGAAGCGATCAAACTGAAACATCGTGCTGAAGAGATGGGTATTGGCATTTTTGTTGGCTGCATGGTTGGAACGTCGCTTTCAATGGCACCTGCACTTCTTCTTGCACAAAATGCGAAATATATAGACCTTGACGGACCGTTGCTATTAGCCGAAGACAGGTCACCAGGTCTTCAATATGAAGGATCAAGTATTTATCCGCCCCGCCAGGATTTATGGGGTTAGAATAGGAGAACGAAATGCCGCGTACAGTATTTGTAAATGGAGAGTTTGTCCCAGAAGATGAAGCCAAAGTATCGGTTTTTGACAGAGGTTTCCTGATGGCGGACGCGGTATATGAAGTAACAACGGTTGTTTCTGGCAAATTAATCGACTACCCGGGGCATATGGAAAGGCTCCAGCGCTCACTCAATGAACTGGGAATGGATCCACCCGCACAGATGAACAATTTGTTGGAAATTCATAAAGAGCTGGTAGTCAAAAACGACCTTGAGAATGGACTAATTTACCTGCAAGTCTCCCGTGGTGTAGCTGATCGAGATTTTCTTTATCCGAAAGAAGGAACTCCATCGTCTCTTGTTATGTTCACACAGGCAAAAGATCCCCTTGAGAATGCACTCGTTAAAAATGGCGCAAAGGTTATTACCGTGCCTGACATGAGATGGGGTAGACGAGACATCAAAACTGTACAATTGCTGTATCCTTCAATGGCTAAAATGATG
>CAWUJF010000362.1:0-4166 GCA_963922405.1 uncultured Hyphomicrobiales bacterium
CAATTTCCGGATTCCGGATACTCGGGGAGAAGGTAGTGCGTATTGATATCCTTGATCGGTTGGCTGATCTAATTCGACCGGCAACAAGCTGGAAACCCGAGAGCGGCAATGAAAAACCAGACGGAGCATTTGATGGGCGGCACTTTTATGTGACACCAGCAATGATGTCGATTCTTGGTGCAACCCACGAGGATATGGAAATCATACTCAAGGGTCTTGGATACCGCGCAGAGCCCAAACTCGAAAGTGAAGTAAAACCTGCCACTGATAATGAAGAGCCCGCAATAGCAGCCCAAGACCCAGCTGATGCGACTTCGGGTGCAGAAACTGTTGAAAGTAGCGCACCTGAAGCAGAAGTGGCCGAACTGGTTGAAGCAAATCCCGACACAGAGGAAAAACCATTAGAACCAGAAGAGCCTAAAACCATATTAATCTGGCGTTATGGCGGAACCGGTGGTGGGAACCGTCAGAATAAAAAGTTCTCAGGTGCGCGCAAACAAAACAAGGGTGGCAAATTTTCCGGGAAAAAGGCAGGCAAACACGGCGGTACAAATTCTCCAAATCAACGGACATCAGGAAAGCCCAAGGATAAACCGATGGACCCTGACTCACCATTTGCAGCACTTGCAGCTCTGAAATCGGGCATGTCTAACAAGGATGACTGAAACAAAGCAGGTTAAACAGCGAATTGATAAGTGGCTTTGGCACGCGCGCATCGTTAAGACCAGAAGCCTTGCTCAAAAGCTAGTAGCCGGTGGAAAAGTACGGGTAGATCGAAACAAGATTTCGAGCGCAAGTTTTCAAGTAACAGTTGGCAATGTCCTAACCATAACCCTGGAGCGCCAAGTGAAAGTACTTGAAGTTGCAGGTATGTCAGATCGTCGCGGCCCGTTCAGCGAAGCACAGACATTGTACAAGGATTTGTCTCCACCTCCACCTGTGAAAAAAAGCAAACAAACAGATGAAGTAAAACAGCCACTTATACGCAACGAAGGCCGTCCGACAAAGCATCAGCGCAAGGAAGCCATCAAAATAAAACGCTTGATGCAGGAATGATATTCCAATACATCCGCGATTTCTGAAATCTTCCCACTGATTTTCGATAAATTGAGCTACAGCAATGTCTTGTAAGTATGAAACAAAAGCTGTAGCAATCTTTTCGAACAGTGCCCATATATCCTGCTGACACAGGAAAGGCTGTAAGCAAGAACCAATATGTAAAACTTTTTAGTTTCCTAGTGGGACCCCGCCTGAGGTTTGATTACCTGGAGTTATGAATGACTTATATCGTTGATGAAAAATGCATCAAATGTAAATACATGGATTGTGTAGAAGTTTGTCCGGTAGACTGTTTCTATGAGGGCGAAAACATGCTGGTGATCCATCCCGACGAATGCATTGATTGCGGTGTTTGTGAACCTGAATGTCCGGCAGAAGCGATCAAGCCAGATACAGAACCAGGACTGGACAAATGGCTTCAGATTAATGCGGAATACGCAGAGAAATGGCCAAATATTACCATTAAGAAAGAATCGCCAGAAGATGCAGAAAAATTTGATGGCGAAGAAGGTAAATTCGAGAAATATTTCTCACCCGAACCTGGTGACGGGGACTGAGTGTTTTTCCATAGAAATTCCCTTACATCTTCGGGAAATTGTGAATTTTTCATTGTAAAAACATACTCAGAGCTAATTTCTTGACAATCAACAACTAAATCGCCAGTGTCCGCTTGGATAAGACATCAACACTGACGTTAGGTCATATTTTTCAATACGGACTTCACCAAACTATGGTCAGCTATCTAGAATTTGAAAAACCGGTTGCCGATCTGGAAGGTCAGATCCACGAGTTACGCAGCGTTGATAAAGAAGAAAATCCGGTCGATATCAGCGAAGAAATCGAAAAACTGGAAAAGAAGTCTTCCGAGCTACTGAAAAATTTATATTCCAAGCTCACCCCTTGGCAAAAAACCCAGGTGGCAAGGCATCCTGATCGCCCACATTTTGTCGATTATCAAAAAGCTCTGATCGAAGACTTCACGCCACTTGCTGGTGACCGGTATTTTGGTGAAGACTATGCCGTTTTCGCTGGTTTAGGACGCTTTGAGGGCAGCTCGGTTGCAGTAATTGGTCAGGAAAAGGGAAATGATACGGAGTCTCGCCTGAAACACAATTTTGGCATGGCAAGACCAGAAGGCTACCGCAAAGCGATCCGGGTCATGGAGCTCGCTGAAAGATATGACATACCGGTCATTTCGTTGGTGGACACCGCTGGTGCATATCCAGGCATGGGTGCCGAAGCTCGTGGACAGGCAGAAGCTATAGCCCGATCCACAGAAAAATGCCTGAACCTAGAAGTGCCAATGATATCAATCATCATCGGTGAAGGTGGTTCAGGTGGCGCTATTGCAATCGCATCAGCAAATTCTGTCTACATGCTGGAGCACTCAATTTACAGCGTGATCTCACCTGAAGCCGGAGCTTCAATTTTGTGGCGTGATGCTGCACGGGCTGAAGACATTGCCACAACCATGAAAATTACAGCACAAGACTTGCTGCAAATGGGAATTATCGACGGAATTATCGATGAACCTTTAGGCGGCGCCCACCGCGATAGAGACAGTGTTTTTGAAGCGACCCGCTTACAACTGTCAACCGCGCTTGAAGACCTGATGAAAATGGACGGTGAAAAGCTGAAGCAACAAAGACAGGAAAAGTTCTTGGCGATGGGCAGAAATCTCAGCTAAATCGGGGTTTGCCTACATTCTGACGATTTTGTGAGGCTTTAAGGTAACGACTTGTCAATCATAATTCGTTATACAACAGTGTTGAAAATGTGATCTTGGGTAAGAACGTGGTTCGCTGGGTGTTAGCTTGAAGATTAAATCCTCAAAAACAATTGGTTTCTTGGCAGCTTCCGTACTGCTCGCGTCGTGCAATGGTGTAATTGACAGTTCTGTTCCCAAACACGAACGCCCGCTACCAGACGATTTGGTTAAATCAATCAAAGCCAAAGGTATGACTGTTGGCTCACCGATTCTGCTTCGTATTTACAAGCAAGAAAATACGCTTGAAGTTTGGAAAAAGAAGACTGGCACCCAAAGATATGCCCTCTTGAACTCCTATGAAATTTGTAAATGGTCAGGAGAACTGGGTCCAAAACTAAAAGAGGGTGACAAGCAGGCGCCTGAAGGGTTTTATCACGTCACACCCGGCCTGATGAATCCGAACTCCAGCTACCATTTGTCATTCAATATGGGCTTTCCCAACAAATTTGATCGCGCAAATGATCGCACTGGTTCTTACCTGATGGTCCATGGTGCATGTTCTTCTGCGGGTTGTTATTCAATGACTGATGAAATCGTGGAAGAAATCTATGGCCTTGCACGCGAAGCTTTCCGTGGTGGCCAAAAAGCCTTTCAGGTACAAGCATATCCTTTCCGAATGACCCCGAAAAACCTGGCTGAAAAGGTTGGTCACCCTGACTTTGAATTCTGGAAAATGCTGAAAGAAGGTAGTGATCATTTTGAGGTCACCAAGAAGCAACCAAAAGTAGATGTATGTGAAAAGCGTTATGTCTTTAACCGTGACGTCGAGGAAGGCATTGACTTCCGGTCACGTGAAATTTGTCCTCCAACCAAGGTTAAGCAAAGCCTTGCCCTGGCTTTTAACGAGCGGCAGGACAAGGATCAGAATGTCTTTGACCGGATTTTGAAGCAAAACGCTTTAAACCCGTTCACTAAAGACAAGCCGAAAATCACTTCCGCATCCATCAAGGCGAACCCTACACAGGGCCCGGTATCAATAGCTGTTCCGGTTCAACCAAAACCCGTCGAGGAAGTTGTTCCAGAAACAGATGAAAAGCCATCCACTACTGATCATGATCCGATAGCAGCTGAGGTTACGCCTTCCGATGGATCAACTTCTGAGCCATCTGTGGCTGTTCCTGTGCCATCACCAAGTCTAACAGATCAAAGCCCTGCGCCTGCCCAAGCGACAAGCCAGGAAATATCGCAAATTGCCGTTCCCCAGCAGGCAAACCGCAATCAGCAATAGTATTTTAAGCTTCTGAATAATCAGGCTTTTTTCAACAAAAACCTATGATAAGTCTCAGCTTCCTGCACTTCAACGAGCGTGTGCCCATTTTCATTGCAAAAAGCGGGAATA
>CAWUJF010000363.1:0-4150 GCA_963922405.1 uncultured Hyphomicrobiales bacterium
GATAACAGTTTTCAGTTTTACGTCCGAACAATCTTGGCGCGGCAACTTGTTAGATACCAAATGCTCTCGCGCACGGCAACCGCTCCTGTATGCGTCGAAGCAAGGGAGTTGATATAACTGTTTGATATGTATTGACACAATGGTTAGGGCTTCCAAAAATCAGTTAGAGAGCGCTTTTATTCATGGTTAGGTTGATGGGACATCTGTCCTGATGGGATATAATCTGGACAGAGTTGATACCGAAGGGACACTCAGATCCAGAACCAGAAATACGCCAAGGGGAATGCCAGTGTATGGTTTATTTCCGAAATCCGATCCACGTATGGGTGGTTCAGTTAGAGTCAAGGCTTTTTCACAAAGAAACCTACACCATCCTCCACGCCATGGATCTAGCGTTAACATTTGCATCTCAAATCAAACAGTGGAACCATATGTGGTGTTTTTGATAGCAATATTTGGTGCCGGTTGAATACTTCTTCAGTAATGTGAATTTAGTTCATGATATCCCAGTGCCGACTCCCTCGAATGAATCGCACAAATTTACCAAATGGAGCAGCATGACTTCGGCTTAAATAGGGATTTAGAGCAGGATCAATCAGATTTTGAGTGTCATGCATTTCTTGAAGATTAGCCTTTTCACGCTCGAAACGGGACTTGTTTTCTTCTGTTTCATCGGAACCTCTGGTTGCGGATTCCAGATGAAACAGTTCAGCAAATGGTGTCCAGACAATTCGAAAACCTAACTTATGCGCCCTGATGCAAAAGTCGATGTCATTGTAAGCAATTGCAAAGTTCTGTTCATCAAATATGCCTGTTTTCTTCAGGCAATCTCTGGAGATTAACATCGCTGCACCAGTAACACATAACAGCGAGTTACGAACCATTAAGCGGTTCATGTGCCCACCAACATTTGCAGGTTCGTTGTTGAACCAATGTCCAGCATAACCGCCCAAACCGGCAATGACTCCTGCGTGCTGAATTGTCCCGTCTTTATAGAGAAGTTTTGCACCCACAATCCCCACATTATCAAAGATTAAGCACGACACCATTTCTTTCAGCCAACCCTCGGTAATAATCTCTATGTCACTATTTAGAAGGAGCACATCATTGTTGCCAGCGAGTGCCACACCCTTATTGACCGATCGTGAAAAATTGAATGGTTCTTCGTGAATCTGATAATTGAAGTTATTGAATTTTTTCTTATAATGTTCATACAGTTCGACGGTGCGAATATCAGTGCTTCCATTATCGATGATCAGAACTTCAAAATTTGGATAATCTGTCTTTTCAAAAAGCCCTTTGAGGAGCACAGAGATTAGTTCGAACGAATTTCGATTAGGAATTATAATAGAAATCCGAGGCCATTTGTTTTTTTCAACGTGAAACTCGATTTTGTGAAACTTCTGATCGTGTGTTGCAGTGAGTCTGAATGGTACCTTGAATTTGTCACTGTTATTTATCAATGCCTGTCGAGCATGTTCGACAGATTGTTTAAATTGCTCTTGAGAATAAATATTTTCCCTCTGTCTCCACCAGTATGCCGGATAAGGTATGTGTATAACTTCTTCATCCCTCAGATCGTATAGATACCGTAAAAGGAAATCATAGTCCTGTGAGCCATCGAGTTGACTGTCAAACTGTCCAATTGTTAGAAGCCGGCTGCGCTTGAAGATAGAGAAATGGTTTATGTAGTTCATGCCGGATAGCAAAACCGGATCATAGGCAGGCTTCCATAAAACTCCTAGTATAGTGTTTCCCGCACCCACTACGACTTCATCCGTGTAAGCGAACATACAATCAGGTTTTTGTTTAAGTGCGTCAAAAACAACCTTGAATGCATTAGGTGCAATCAAATCTTCAGGACCCAGAAAAGTGACCCACTCCCCAACAGCCTTATTCAGTCCATCATTCAATGTGGCTGAAATACCTTCATTAGCTCGACGCTCAACTAAGCTGAAATGTCCTTGTGAAGCATGTTCAGACAACCATCGAGTGGTGTCTGGATTTGTTGATGCATCATCACAAATAATGAGTTCAGTACCAGAAACACTTTGTGAAATGTAACTTTCAAGCAATTCTTCAAGATTGCTGGTTGAGGAATTATGGATTGGCACAACGATACTCATCCAAACTTCGTCATTACTTTTAGGTATCGGCCAGTCTATGTTTTGGCTCTCTTGATAGATAAGTTCGCATACTCTTGCGTCGCCAAGTGGTGATCGGCCCTCAAACTGTCCCCATTTCACAAAATGGAACAGAGGATTACCACCCCAAGCCTTCACATCTTTGTACTGTAACAAGTAAGCGCTCGTAGAAAATGCTTTTGACGGATCTAATCCTTCCTGCCAACCATAAAGTGCATAATGTAGCACTGGGGAAATTTGTTTCTCAGCGAGAAATCTAGCATAACGACTTCTATACCAGTCATCGTCGACAAAGGATGCAATGGTTCTCAGTTCCCTGAAGTAGAGAAGTGGATGCGTTATGATCTCTGATAACCTCAATTCAAGTACTTTCAGTGAATTTGTGACAATAAAATTGCCCATTTCTAAAAATCTGCTGAAAATTAGGCAAATTTATTCTCGCTACTTTCGCGAAATACGATCCTGCAAAAAGGGACATAAAAGCCAAAGAAGCAAAAAATTGTTTACTAAGAAACTGGTCAGGGTAGCCATCGTCGAACACAATTCTCATCCATTCAGCACCGTGTTTGACTTGGTTCCAGGAAAGCCAATATCCAATCTGTTGGGGCAGATAAGCTGGCATACAAAAAGTGCTTAAAAGCAAACAAACCAATATCAAAAACAGTAACAAATTCGTGGTTACGAAGTTCAATCTGTTTGCTGTAAGGCTAACAATTATACCCACCTCAACAAATAGCAATATGATAAAAAATAAAATTAGCAAGGCTTGCATTGGAACAAACGAAGTTGGATTCGGGCCTATCATTAACAATACGAAGAAGATTCCAATGCACGAAAGCATTTTTGCAGCTATTTCCATAATGGCTCGGCCGTATAGCACATCCAATTTCTGAACATTTGGAAACACCAACGCGGAATTGTCGATGAAAAGCGGGATTGACCTGAACCATGAAGCGTAGTTGAAAAATAGTGATGGAGATATACTAATTGCAAAAAACAAAACCACATCATTCCCAAGTTCCGCTTGCTTGTCAAAATTATAGTGTATTGAAATAAATTGAAATGAAAATTGCGGAACGATTTTAAAAATAATTTTGCAATTAAATATTATTAAATGCAAATTTCTTATTTTTACTGATTTTATTAATTTTTTTTGTATTGAAGCTGCATCTAGAAAGTTGTGTAGTCTTCGTCTTCCATGCCTAATGATTTTCGGTTTTCGCTTTCGCCAGCGGCATTTCATTGCTTTGAACGTCCACTATGTGTGATTTTCAATTGCCCTGAATTTCTCGGTCTTGGGTTTGGTAATGATGATTTATAATTGAAAACCCCCACGCTTGAACGCTTATAAAGCGGATTGTAAGCAGGATCAACAAATTCCTTCGTGTTGTGAATGGATTGGAGATTCAATTTTTCTCTTTGGAACCGGTCACGGTTTTTGCGTGATTTATCGGATCCTCTGGATAGTGATTCATGATGATACAAGCAGGCGAATGGTGTCCATACAATTCTGAAACCGGCATTGTGCGCTCGTACACAGTAGTCTACATCATTGTAAGCAACCGCAAAGTTTTCTTCATCCCAAGCACCAACAGTGCGCAAACATTCGCCTGAAATAAGCATTACGGCTCCGGTAACACAAGTCATTGAATTTCTTACCTTTAGGCGAGCCATTGGACCGTCTTCATCACTCTTGAATTTATAGTACCAGTGGCCGGCTAATCCGCTTTTTCCCACTAAAACACCAGCATGCTGTATTGTGTGGTCTGCATAGAGCAATTTTGCCCCGACAATTCCTACATCTTCATATGTGAGGCAGGACACCATTTCCTTGAGCCAGTCCGCTTCCATAACTTCCACATCATTGTTGAGAATAAGAAAGTGATCACAGACCAGTCTGGTGAAACCCTTGTTTACACTTCTAGCGAAATTAAATGATTCCTCTTCTACCAATGCTTCGAAGCGCGAAAATTTTTCTGACATCACATTATAGAAATCTAATACAT
>CAWUJF010000364.1:0-4139 GCA_963922405.1 uncultured Hyphomicrobiales bacterium
GGTGTAACGCCGACTTTCGTGATGTTGTTCGTTTCCATAAATCTGGCAATTTCCTGATACCCTGAATTGTTCCAGACCAGAAAAATAACAGGTGTCTCTTCATCCATTGCGGAACCCAATTCAGACAATGTGAATTGCGCCCCACCATCCCCAACGATACAAACCACAGGGGACTTAGGGTCTGCCAGGCTTGCACCGATAGCAGCTGGAATGCCATAGCCCAAAGAGCCGTAACCTACAGAAGAGTTAAACCATCCAGAGATCCGATTTATCCTGCAATAACAATTGCCGGCATAAACTAACTGTGTTGAGTCGCCCACAAATATGAGGTTAGGCAGAGCCAGTTGGACGCTATGAATGATATCGATCTCATGCCTTAGCTTTGGTCCGATTTCCTCAAGAACAGCTTCATTTATCCTTTCGGCGGTCTCTTTACCGTTTCTGGCCATTGGCTGCGGATCGAGCTTTGCAAGAATAGCTTTGCAGGCAGTTTTCGCGTCACACACAATTGCCAAATCATTGGCAGGTCCAGTTACCAACTGGCTTATTTCTTTATCGATACGCACAAATTTTTGTAACTCAGGCGTTCCGTTGTTTTCATAAATATCATAATCCGTTGGCCCCATTTGTGTGCCGAAAGCCAGGATCAAATCAGCATCTCTTAAACAAGCTCTTACGCTTTCCAACCCCGGGCTTGCAGGCACAAGCAAGTCGTGGTTTGCCAGCATACCCCGCGCATTGATCGTGCTGATTACAGGTGCATCAAGCCGGGTGGCCAATTCAGAAATCTCATCATTTGCTTCCTTGGCTCCGCCTCCGATCAAAATGACCGGGCTTGTCGCCGTAGCGCAATCTTTTGCGATTTCTTCGATCGCTTCGTCCGGCGCTGCAAACTCGCCACTTGCTGGAGATCTGAACCTTGGCGCATCTATTTTTTGTGACATCACGTCAATGGGGATCTCGATATGAACAGGTCCGGGGCGGCCTTCCAGCATCAGTGTCCATGCTTTTTCAAAAACCTCCCCCAACTGGTCGGAATGAAGCAGGGTTTGGGAATACTTGGTAACCGTCGACATCATCGCCTGCTGATCAGGTAGTTCATGAAGCGCGCCGCGATAATGACCGTGAGCCGTGCTCTTGTTAACGCCGGAGATCACAAACATCGGAATGGAATCAGCCATAGCCTGCGCCATTGGGGTAATCATGTTCGTAAGGCCCGGACCTGTAATAATGAGGCAGACGCCGGGTTTGCCCGAAACGCGCGTATATCCGTCAGCCATGAAGCCAGCACTTTGTTCGTGCCGTGGTGTGATATGACGGATAGAGGAATTCCCAAGCCCACGATAAAGTTCAACGGTGTGAACCCCGGGGATGCCAAATACAAGATCCGTACCTTTGGCCTCGAGAAGATCGATAAGAGTTTCACCGACTGTTTTCACGTAATATCCACTTCATATTTCTGATTGGCGATCAGAAGTGCGTATCACATGATTTGGCGCAGGAGAATTACTTTCAGCATATATAATTGAATATACAGAAAAAAAATACAGGCGCATAAGCGCCTGTATTTATTGGGTAAATTATTGATTTTTAGTCGAAATCACTCGCTGAATGGCGTTCTGGAAGCTGCTCGTCTTCTTCACCCCAGTTCCGGTTTACAATACGTCCACGTTTTACCGCGTCACGATCGTACAGCTCGTCTGTCCAACGCAGAACGTTCTTATAGCTCTGGGCATCAATGAACTCGCCAGCATCGTAAAGCAGTCCCTTGCAGAGTGCCCCGTACCAAGGGAAAATCGCCATATCCGCAATCGTATATTCGCTGCCTGAAATATACGCGTTTTTCTCAAGCTGTTTGTCGAGCACATCAAGCTGGCGTTTAACTTCCATTGTGAACCGGTCAATACAATATTCGATCTTCATCGGTGCATAGGCATAGAAATGACCGAAGCCACCACCAAGATATGGTGCACTTCCCATCTGCCAGAACAGCCAGTTCAGGGTCTCGGCTCTTGCGGCAGGATCTGTTGGAAGGAACGCGCCAAATTTTTCAGCGAGATATAAAAGGATTGATCCTGATTCAAAAACTCGAGTGGGTGTTTCTGTGCTGTGATCAATCAGCGCTGGGATCTTCGAATTTGGGTTGGCGGCCACAAAGCCACTTCCGAACTGGTCTCCCTCGCGAATGTTAATAAGCCAGGCGTCGTATTCTGCATCTGAGTGCCCCAGAGCCAGAAGCTCCTCCAGCATTACTGTGACTTTCACACCATTGGGCGTTGCCAAAGAGTAAAGCTGTAGAGGATGTTTGCCAACAGGCAAATCCTTTTCATGCGTGGAACCGGAAATCGGACGGTTGATGTTTGCGAAGGCTCCGCCGCTCTCTGACTCCCATTTCCAAACTTTGGGAGGCGTGTATTCTTCAGTCATATTAAAACTCCGTTGGCCATTATGAACTGCGTTCTATCGGATTAAGTAAGTCTTTGCACTGGCTTATTGTTAACAAGAATTTGATGTGTGCCGGGCCGCAGGTTGCCTGGCTACCACATTGACCCTTCAACTAGGCCTTGGTTTGAGAAAGTGAAGAGGCCGCTGCTGCCAGTGCATTGTCACCATGTGGTATGTTAAGAGACTTGAAACCGGTATCGATCGCACCAAGAGTACCAAGGATCATCGGGATATTCAGATGCCCCATATGACCGATCCGGAAGTGATTGTCTGGATCCACATCGAATCCCAATGGCACTCCTAGAGTTGTTCCACCCTCAAACTCAGCCCATTGTCTCAACTTAGCAGCTTCACCAACACCAGTGTTCACAGTTGAAACTGCAACGGAGCGTATCGCCGGGTCAGCGATGTTATGGCAGATGGAGGTGCCGTCACCCCAGGCATCAATCGCCGCCCATACAGCATTTGCCAGCCGCTCATGTCTGTTCCAGGCAGCTTCCAAACCTTCTTCATTGAGAAGCATGTCAAGCGCTTCACGCAGGCCGAATATGTGTTGGGTAGGGCATGTGCCACAGAAATACTGGTAGTAGATTTCCACGTCGATCCGCAGGTTCCAGTCAAAGTATTGTCCGGGATTAGCACGTTCGCGTGCCTTTCTGGCCTTGGGATTGAAATAAACAAAGGAGATGCCGGGAGGTGTCATGAGACCCTTCTGACAGCCCGCAACCATTAGATCGACACCCCATGCGTCCATTTCAAACCGGTCGCAGGCAAGTGATGCAATACAATCAACCATAAAAAGCGCATCATGGTTGGCGGCATCTATAGCCTTGCGAAGAGCAGGGATGTCATTTTTCACAGACGATGCCGTATCGGTCTGAACAGTAAGCACAGCTTTGATCTCGCCATTCACATCTTCACGCAGTGCCGCTTCCAACTGGTCTGGGTCCGCGTCCCCCTGCATTCCAAAATCCAGAATTTGCACGTCAATCCCATGCGTTTCAGCCATGGCAGCCCAACCGGGACCAAATTTGCCGGTTGTTATAACCAGCACCTTATCTCCTGCAACCAATGTATTTCGAAGCGAAGCCTCCCACGCACCATGTCCGTTCGCAATATAAATCGCCACTTCGTGCTCCGTGCGGGCAACTTTACGCAAGTCCGGGAACAGGGTTTCAGTCATTCCAATCAGATCACCGCCATAAATATTGGTGGTGGGTTGATGCATGGCATTGAGAACGCGGTCAGGAAAAACAGATGGACCGGGAATAGCCAAAAATTGTCGGCCAAAATTAAGGGACATTTGAACTACCTTATGAGTTTATTGGGGGACATTAAAAACAATGGATATCGAAAGAGATACCCCGATCACCCATAAGGTCAAGCAATTTTATTGTGGACGTGGTTCGCTAGCCGTCGACGCCTTCGCGCATCCACTGCTGCAGGGCTTTTACGGAATGTTCTGAATTAACACCACATCCGGGGTCAACAACCAGAGGTCCGGGAACATATCCCTTGGAATTCAAACCCCGCTGGACTGATTCAACCAGATGAATATCCTCCTCGACCGTGGTCTGGCAGTCTTGAATGGCGAGATCACTGATCACATCAGATTTCACGCCATCAACGGTATACAAGCCACGCCATACAACTACCTGGTCCACATCAACCGCGCGCCAGTGGTAGGGGTGGAG
>CAWUJF010000365.1:0-4137 GCA_963922405.1 uncultured Hyphomicrobiales bacterium
AAGCTTATGGTAAAGCGGCGGTGGTGGGCCTTGATGGTGAAATTGAACATGCCTCGGGGCTGATCCATACCTTGCGTTTTGGCAATCATTACCGAGAAGCTGTGGGGGCCAAGTCCTATTTGTCGTTCACTAATACCAGGGCAGGGGCAAACGCGCCGATCATGGTGCCACTGATGGACAAGCATGATGTGGGACGCCGTTCGCATTATCTGACAATTCAATTTGCGATTCCTGATGCGCCTCGCGATGACGAGATTGTTGTGGTTTTGGGTGGGGCATCAGGGGGTCGCCCACATCACAGAATTGGAGACCGTTATCAGGACCTGAAGGATCTTGGCCATGACGTGGACAACCCTGCAGCGGTCTGACGTCATCAATGGCGTCAGTTGTTACCGAAAGGGTGATGGTCCGCTGTTGGTGCTCATTCATGGGGTCGGCTTGCGGGCAGAAGCCTGGAGAGGCCAGATCGATGTATTGGCTGACCACTTCTCGGTTTGTGCCATCGATATGCCTGGGCATGGTGAAAGTGACATTCTGGATCCAGAAAGCGGCTTGGCAGAATTCTCTGATCGGATATCGTCAGTGATCGAAGAATTGAACGAGCCCGTGATCTTGATGGGCCATTCCATGGGAGGAATGATTACGATGGATATTGCTGCCAACAAACCACATTTGTGCAAAGCTATCGTTGTGTTGAATGCAATCTGCGGACGTGAGCCAGAAGCGTCAGAGGCTGTGAAGCAGAGGGCAGCAAGCCTGTCGATCGATTCAACACCAAGTCCGGACGACCCACTTCGACGCTGGTTTGGGCAGGATCAAACCGTTCCACAAGCAGTAGCCTGCCGGTCGTGGCTCACCTCTGTCGATCCAGTTGGGTACAAAACGGCCTATTCGGTTTTTGCGAACAATAATGGTCTCACCGACGATGAGTTGGAGGCCCTTGCTTGTCCGGCTCTCTTCATGACGGGCTCGGAAGAACCTAATTCCACCCCAGCCATGAGCGAGAAAATGGCGAGACTTGCTCCAAAGGGAAAAGCCGTCATCATAGAAGGAGCTGCACATATGATGCCTATGACGCATGCAGTTGAGGTCAATGCGCATATCCTGGAATTTATGAAAGCTGAGGGGGTGATCCAATGAACTCGTCCTACACTCATGGTTTGGACCCACGTGCACTGCGAAATGCGTTTGGCTCTTTCCTGACCGGCGTTACGATCGTTACCACACGCAGTGCTGACGGCGTGCCATTGGGGTTTACTGCAAACTCCTTTAGTTCTGTTTCTCTTGATCCACCTCTTTTACTGGTTTGCCCATCCAAGACGCTCTCCAGCTTTGCCAGTTTCGAGACCTGCCGCAACTTTGCAGTCAATATTCTTGCGGAAGATCAGCAGGAGATTTCGAATACATTTGCGAGTTTCAAGGGAGACCGGTTTGATACGGTCAAATGGGGTAATGACCATAACAACTGCCCGGTCATAGATGGATGTGTGGCACATTTTTCGTGCCGTTCGGAAAAGCGCATTGATGCAGGCGATCACATGATCTTGCTGGGCCATGTGGAGTCATTCAACCATTTTCCCGGTAACGGGCTTGGTTATACAGCCGGACAGTATTTCAGTCTTGGTCTGGAACGTGATGCTGCTGCCGGTCCAGGTCCTGGAAGGGATACAATTATCGGTGTCATCATAGTATGTGGTAATCAGGTGCTCCTGAAGAAGACTGAAAAAGGATTGGCACCGCCTGATTTCCAGCTTGAGAATGGTGTGGGAGTGAGAGACGCTGCGCAGGAATGGCTCTCTGAGACAGAGACCAGAGCCTCGATCACAACGGCCTATTCCATATTCAGGGACCGGGAAAAAAACCTTCAGTACACGTATTTTCTTGCAGAAACAGATCGGGCCGTGAGCGGAGATTTGGGTGAATTTTATGACATTGGTTCGCTCGATCAATCATCTCTGGTGCCGGGACCGCAATCAGACATGCTCATGCGTCTGGCCTTAGAGCATGAAACCCAGATTTTTACGCTGTACGTCGGTGATGAAACCGATGGTGATATTCACATGCTTTCAAAGGAGGAGTAATTGGAATTTTCTTTGTTTGCCCATATGGAACGTCTGACTTCAGGACAACGTCATGAAGATCTGTACGAAGAGTTCATCTCACTTTGTAAAATGGCTGATGATGGTGGTATGCGCGCTATCTGGACTGGTGAGCACCATGGGATGGAGTTCACCATTGCACCCAATCCGTTTCTGTCGATTGTGGATCTGGCGCATCACACGAAAAACGTGAAGCTTGGAACCGGTACGGTCATCGCGCCATTCTGGCATCCGATCAAGCTTGCCGGTGAGGCGGCTTCTACAGATCTCATTACAGGAGGTCGACTGGAAATCGGTATTGCTCGTGGGGCTTATTCCTATGAGTATGAACGGCTAATGCCCGGCATGGATGCCTGGGAAGCCGGGCAGCGCATGCGGGAAACGGCACCCCTGTTGCGTCAGCTTTGGCAGGGTGACTGCGAACATACTGGAGAGTTCTTTTCTTTTCCTGCAACCACATCAGCTCCAAAGCCCGTACAAGCTGATGGGCCACCCATCTGGATTGCGGCTCGCGATCCCAACAGTCATGAATTTGGCGTGCACAACGGGTTCAACATTCAAGTGACACCACTCTGGATGGGCATTGAGGAGATCACCAGTCTTGCCGAGCGCTTTAACGATGCCTGCAAGACTTATGACGGACCGAGGCCCAAGGTCATGCTTCTCCACCACACCTTTGTGGGAAAGGATGCGGATGATGTGGGATTGGCTGCTGAGGAGTTGAACAGGTTCTACTGCTATTTCGGAGCGTGGTTTCAGAACAAGCGGACGGTTTCGCAGGGCCATATCGAAGCACTAACCGATGCTGAGATCGCTGCCAACGAAATGATGTCACCAGACAAGATGCTGGAAAATTTGACAATCGGAACCAGTCAGCAGGTAATAGATATGATCAAGCGATATGAGGATCTGGGATTTGATGAATATTCGTTCTGGGTCGATTGCGGTATGACCACGGAGCGCAAGAAAGCATCGCTTGCGCGGTTTATCGATGAAGTCATGCCAGCATTTCAGTGAGGCGAGGGTAATGCAAAGTTTTCAACAATACATAGACGGCGAATTTTCTGATGCTTCCGATCAGTTCGAGAGTTTGGACCCCTCCAACGGCGAACCCTGGGCGCTGATGCCGGAAGCAAAATCCGACGATGTGAACCGGGCAGTGGAGGCTGCAGAGAAAGCGTTTTACTCCGGTGAATGGTCTCAGATGACTGCTACCCAGCGCGGTAAACTTCTTTATCGGCTTGCAGACATCATTGCAGAAAACGCACCACGACTTGCAGAACTGGAAACGCGGGATACGGGCAAGATCATCCGTGAGACCAGTGCACAGATCGCCTATGTGGCTGAGTATTACCGGTATTATGCGGGACTTGCTGACAAGATTGAGGGTGCGCATCTGCCCATCGATAAGCCGGATATGGAGGTCTGGTTACGTCGTGAGCCAATCGGTGTTGTGGCAGCGATTGTGCCCTGGAATTCGCAACTCTTTCTCTCTGCGGTCAAAATCGGGCCGGCGCTCGCGGCAGGATGCACGGTGGTCCTGAAAGCTTCTGAAGAGGGACCTTCTCCGATGCTGGAGTTTGCCCGATTGTTTGATCAGGCAGGATTTCCTAAGGGGGTTTTGAATGTGATCACCGGCTTTGGGCCGGAGTGTGGTGCGGTTCTAACCAGCCATCCGAAGGTTGCCCATGTGGCGTTCACAGGTGGGCCTGAAACTGCCCGGCATATTGTGCGGAACTCAGCGGAAAACCTTGCTTCAACGTCACTTGAACTGGGCGGCAAGTCTCCGTTCATTGTGTTTGAGGATGCGGACATTGAAAGTGCCGTAAATGCCCAGGTTTCAGGAATCTTTGCGGCAACCGGACAAAGCTGTGTGGCCGGATCCAGACTTGTGGTTCAAAAATCCATCAAAGACGAGTTCCTGGCTCAGTTGAAGCAGAAGGCAGAAAACGTTGTGATCGGTTCTCCGCAGGAGATGACTACCGAGGTTGGCCCGCTTTGCTCCCTGAAACAAAGGGAAAATGCATTGAAGCTGATC
>CAWUJF010000366.1:0-4134 GCA_963922405.1 uncultured Hyphomicrobiales bacterium
ATACCCGTCATATCAGGAAAAATTTCAGAAATAAGCTTTTTAAATCAATAATTAAGGAGCCAATTATGTATTTCAAAAAACTCATCACACTAGCATGCATCCTGCTGCTAGGAACAATTTCCGGCAGTTTGGCTGGCGATTTCGCACAACGACACATTCATGGTTTCTCAATTGACGGACAGCTCTTTGCCTTCGAAGAGTATGGTGTACAGGATGGTTCGGGATTTCCCTATTCCAACATATATGTAATCGATACCAGTAGCGATAAATGGACTGCGAATTCGCCCTTCCGCGTACTACTCAAAGATGAAACTAAGACCGTGTTTGATGCACGGGAAGAAGCACGTATACTCGCCGGTCCGGTGATGAAAAGTTTCGAAGACCGTGGTGAAGTTGTTGCAACCAACCGGGCGTCAGAAATACCGGCAAGCCCCCACCGCATGGAATTCAGACCGAGGCAGGTTGTCCCACCAATTGACGATACAATCATTCTCTGGATGGAAGAAATCAGCTACACTCCGAGAGAACTTTGTTCAGGATTTGGACCGACTAAGGGATTTAGACTATTGCAAATAGATTTGCGCGCTGATTCCCAAACAAAACTGCTCTCAGAAGATAAAAGCGTACCCGACAGTCGGGGATGCCCGCTCAGATACAGTTTCGCAGATGTGATTACCTATTATCCGGAAGAGGCAGCACCAGTGATGGCGGTGCTGATCCGCATGGAAACAATCGGATTTGAGGGTCCTGACGGTCGCTATCTGGCAGTAACAACTGACTTGGAATAAGGCTACTTTTTCACCTGTTTCCGAATTCGGTTGATCACAAGCTTCTGTACACTTGGGTGTTTATCAATACCCACATGATCAGTGCCGTACTTCGAAACATCAATGGTAGAGATTTTTCCCTTAAAACCAGCACCTTTGCGATAATGCTTGCCTGATGGAATTTTGTAATTCACGACTTGCTGCGCGCCTTTTGTGAACGCAGGAGGCTGTGGAAAACCTGGATCAAGCCCGATAACCAATGCTGTTGGAACGCCTGCCTTTCCAAGGGTGTTTGCAAAACGCACAGCTTCAACACCACCGAGTGAGTGACCCGCAATCACAATTGGATAGGACACTCGTTTTGACTTCGAGCGCGCAATGATATCGCTCGCAACACCGTTCCAATCGCCATTTGAAATTGCTTTAACGCGAATTCCCTTGGCTTTAAGTTGGCGGGTCATCTGGTTCATTCCATTGGAAAAAACATTCAGAAATCCCCGGATCATGTATACTTCTTCAGACATTGCCGGCGTGGATACAAATCCTGAAGCCAATAGTACTGTGCTCAACGCTAGATTGCGAAAAGTTCTCATAGTGGTAGGTCCCCAAACCATTAGAAATTCTATTCACCTAAAACATGCCCAAACTTGGTAAATAATATATTGCCACAACTGAAATCATATTTTCAATTGTGCATTTTGTTTTTATTTGGCATCCGTTACGGAGAGTTGTCAGTAACATTCCAATGTCATTGAAACTTGAATTCTGCAGTGCTAATGCGAACTCAAATTTCTTAAAAAGGTTCACCTATCATGATCCCTCGCTATTCCCGCAAGGAAATGACCGATATTTGGTCTCCGCAATCCAAATTCCGCATTTGGTTCGAAATTGAAGCCTATGCATGCGACGCACTGGCAGACTTGGGCGTCATTCCGCAGGAAGCGGCCAAGACCATTTGGGATAAAGCGGGCGATGTGGAATTTGATGTGGATCGAATTGACGAGATCGAAGCCGTCACCAAACACGATGTGATCGCATTCCTCACCCATCTGGCTGAAATCGTTGGCCCCGACGCACGTTTTGTACACCAGGGCATGACATCATCTGATGTCTTGGATACATGCTTTAACGTTCAATTGGTCAAGGCAACTGACATATTGCTCGATGATATGGATCGCCTACTAGAAGCTCTGAAAACCAGAGCCTATGAACATAAAGACACAATCACAATCGGTAGATCGCATGGCATTCATGCTGAACCCACCACTTTCGGTGTGAAACTGGCCCAAGCCTATGCGGAATTTGATCGCTGCAAGTCAAGATTATTGGCTGCAAGAGAGGAAATTGCCACTTGCGCAATTTCAGGTGCAGTTGGCACTTTCGCTAACATCGACCCTGCGGTTGAGGCCCATGTGGCAAAGTCGATGGGGCTAACTGCAGAACCAGTTTCTACCCAAGTGATACCTCGCGATCGACATGCCATGTATTTTGCAACGCTTGGTGTGATTGCTTCATCCATAGAGAGACTGGCGACTGAAGTTCGCCATCTTCAACGTACCGAAGTTCTGGAAGCTGAGGAATATTTCTCACCGGGACAAAAAGGCTCCTCCGCAATGCCGCACAAACGCAACCCGGTGCTGACCGAAAATTTGACCGGCCTTGCCCGCATAGTACGAATGGCATCAATCCCTGCAATGGAAAACGTGGCGCTATGGCATGAACGCGACATTTCTCATTCCTCAGTTGAGAGAATGATCGGACCAGATACCACAGTGACACTAGATTTTGCTTTGAACCGCCTTACAGGTGTCATTGAAAAACTCCTGGTTTATCCCGACAACATGATGGGCAATCTCAATAAGTTCAGAGGACTGGTACATTCACAACGCGTTCTCCTGGCCCTCACACAATCTGGTGTATCCCGGGAAGATGCATATCGTCTGGTACAGCGTAATGCGATGAAAGTCTGGGAAGAAGGCAAGGATTTCATGGAAGAATTGCTTGCTGATAAAGAAGTAATGGAAGCGTTGAGCGAAGAGGAAATCAGGGAAAAATTTGATTTATCCTATCACACCAAACATGTGGATACGATTTTCTCCCGTGTGTTTGAATGATTTTTGGTATTAATCTCTGGCACGATAATTATATATGCGAAACTCTTGAATATTATTCGCATCGGTTAACCATCATCTATCTTTCAACTCTCTAAATTTTATTGAATGATGCTTATGATTAATCGATATTAACCATACTATAAAGACTTATATTCGGTTAGAAAAATCTGGATATGAGCCAATTAACTTTCATGATACAAACAACCTGTGCAGAGATTTGAGAGCAATTTGTGCTTCTATTGCTCTTCTGACGACGGGATGGGGTGCAACAAACAATGACTGGTTGTTTTGTAACGAACCCATTACGTGGGTTAAATTAGTCCACGAATTCGTATTAACGCGCCCGTTTCTTGGCGTTCGCTTCTGGGGAGAGGTAGAACGTTATCTTGCCGGGAGCAGAATAGCTCCAGTAGCGACCGTAAAAGCAATGGTCTTGTACCATGCTAGTAATGCGTAACGGTTACCGCTACATAACAGGGAGGCAAGAATGAGCGGGGAGTATTAACTCCCCGCTTTTTTTAATTTCGGAAAATCTTTCATCTTGTCTATAAGACGCACCAGGCTTAGATAGACCGCATGAAAACGTCTGAAGCAGATATTCTTATTGTACCTGGTTATAAAGGGGCCAATGAAGATCATTGGCAGTCACGCTGGGAGCGTAACATTACATCCGCCCGTCGTGTGGAAATGGGTGATTGGCACAAGCCGGTTTTTGAAGACTGGAAGCAAAATCTTATAGATGCCGTCTCCGATACCACGAAACCTGTCATCCTGGTGGGGCATTCCATAGGAAGTCAGGTAATTGTGCAGGCTGCATCTGAATTTAACAGACCTGTAAAAGGCGCGCTGCTTGTAGCGCCTCCAGATGTGGAAAATCATGACATCAGACCAAAGCACTTGCTGACTTTCGGGCCCGCGCCCACAGCTCCCCTTCCCTTTCCGTCCGTTACAATAGCCAGTCGAAATGATCATTTCTGCTCGTTCGAAAAAGCAGAAGACATGGCAGCTAATTGGGGTTCATTATTCATGGATGCTGGTGAGTCAGGCCACATCAACCATGAATCCGGTCATGGCCCCTGGCCTGAAGGATTGATGGTATTCTCCAGATTTCTGAAACAAATCAAACCGGACGCATAGGCAAGCAAATGAAAGTCTCTGAAGCACTCGAAAACCGCCGCTCGATCAGAGCTTTCAAAAGTGATCCTGTTCCCACAAATCTGATTTCAGAGGTCTTGATCAAGGCAGCCCGAGCA
>CAWUJF010000367.1:0-4124 GCA_963922405.1 uncultured Hyphomicrobiales bacterium
TAGCTTTTTTTCAATCCTTTTTGCGAGCCTTGCCATAACCTCGGCCGGACAGGCCCCGTGAAGCCTTTGCGTGCCGCTCATATCCAGAAATGCTTCATCAATCGAGAGTGGTTCCACTTGCGGCGTCAGTTCGCGCATCATCTCACGTATCTGGTGTCCGGCTTCAGAGTATTTCTCCATGCGAGGTTTGATAACGATCGCATCGGGGCAGGCCTGCAGTGCCTTGAACATGGGTTGTGCTGAATGAACACCACGAATGCGTGCCACATAACAGGCGGTGGACACCACACCGCGTTTTCCACCTCCGATGATAACTGGCTTGTTTGCCAGTTCCGGATTATCGCGCTTCTCCACCGAGGCATAGAAAGCATCGCAATCAATATGGGCGATTTGGAGCTGTTCCAGTTCTTCATGCGCAATAATGCGTGGGCTGCCGCATTCCACACACCTGGTGTGAACGGTGGCAGGCTCCTGCCAGGTGAGGCAGTCACGGCACAATCCTTTCAACTTGGGTAGGTCAGACATGGTTCAGATCCCCATATCCTCCTGAGGCGAGAACACCATGAACGCTTTTCCCACGTCTTCCGGGTTAAGACCGTAACTCGCTGTAAAAGCAAGCAAAGTAGCTTCGTCACCCATGAAATAATTCAGGATTGCAGCCATGAATTCGGGAGAGTTGGCTTCTGCACGCATACTGTCCGGGCTCATGCCGGTCAGTGCCACAAATCGGGACAACTGTTCATGATCCCCAGCGATGAACTGGAGGCCGGAAATTGCAATGCTGCTAGCACTTTCAGGGGTCATGCAATCAGTCCTTTATTGGCTATGGTTCCCACCTGATTAACCTCAGCAATACCCCATAGGCCCGACATAAGGTTATCAAGCTGGTGTGGCTCCTTGGCATCTGAAAAAAGGATCAGTGACCGTGCTTTCTGATCAAGCTCATCGCGGCTCAGCGTATTGCCAGGGTCTCCCTTGGGTTCATCCACACGTGATTGCAACAAGTTCCCGCTGTTGGTTTCCACGGCTACCTTGCCAATCCACTGAGCGGGATAGGCGCCATCAATTTCTGCGTCCAGCTCCATGGTGATACGATCAAGGAAGGAGAGGGCCGTTTCATCCTGCAATACCGCATCGAACTCCTTGAGCCCGGCTTTACGGTGTGTTGCAATCAGTCCCAGCGTAGCCGCCATGCAGAACTTTGCCTGATGAACGGTTGTGGGCTGTTTCACCGGTCCCAACACGTCGATCGCACCCTGATGCACATAGCAGGTCACCTGCTTGATATCATCCGGTTTAAGATCATGATCCAATACAGCTTTTAGCAATGCATCCGCGGCGGGGTGTGTGTGGCGGCATGAAGCATGGTACTTGAAGGAAGTTTCCAAGACACCCCAGCGCGTTCCCAGCCGATCATCAATCTTCAATGGGTCAGAATCAGTGGACATGCCTGCCGCAAGTCCCTGTTGTCCATCGAGAATATCCTGCGCTCCGGTAAGCCCGTCCTTTGCAAAATAGGCTGCCATCAATCCCTCACATGACGCCTTTGCCGTATGAACCTGTTTGGAATCCGCTGCATCACGCAAGAACTCCCACAGGCCAGCTGATTGTGTACCTGCTGTACCAAAGGCATGCAGCATTTGTTGCGCATCAAGCCCCAGCAATTTGCCTGCAGTGGCGGCAGCAGCAAACGTCCCCGCAGTGCCTGTGGTGTGAAATACTTCGTAGTGCGACCGCCCGAGAAATTCTCCCACGCGGATCCCCACTTCGTACCCAACAACGCAGGCGGCGAGAAACGCCTTGCCCGACGCCTGAGTAGCCTGGGCCACAGCAAGACCTGCAGGAAACACAACAGTTGCTGGATGGAAAACCGAACCGTTATGCACATCGTCCTGCTCGGAAATATGGCTTGAAGCTGCATTGACCAGGCTCGCAAACATCGGCGATGTGGTTTCCCCGGAAATCAGAATTTCGCATGGTCCCTCCGCAGGGCCCATCGACCGGGCAAAACCATTGATGATCTCCACGGCCTTGTGGCCTTTTCCAGATAGGGCAGAACCCGCCCAGTCCACAAACAAATCCACAATCCGCGCTTCCACATCTTCCGGAATTTCGGTTGGTTCAAGCTCGGCGGCAAAACGGGCGAGATTAGCGGTGCGGTTTTCAGCCATAGATTCCTCAAAATCAGTTTTTTTAATTCGGGCTAACGCGCTTCAAATTATTAATCATTTATGTTCAGGTTTCGAGGCTTGTTTGCGTTTCGTCAACCTTATTTGATTATATTCTGACCAATTAATTCAGTTATCGCTCCCATTCCGGAGTTTAGGGGAAAGAGGGATGTATGGCTAAGACAGTTATGATCGTTGAAGATAATGAGCTAAACATGAAGCTTTTCAATGACTTACTGGAAGCAAAAGGCTATAACGTCATCCAGACCAGAAATGGCATGGATGCTCTTGCGCTTGCGCGCGAACATCACCCCAATCTGATCCTCATGGACATTCAACTTCCGGAAGTTTCGGGCCTTGAGGTCACGAAATGGATCAAGGATGACGAAACCATATCAAATATTCCCATCATCGCGGTAACCGCATTCGCCATGAAAGGCGATGAGGAACGCATTCGCCGCGGTGGTTGTGAAGCGTATATTTCCAAGCCGATTTCTGTCGGTCCGTTCATCGAAACCATCCAGTACTACATTGGTGACAGTGAGTGAGCGGAGGAAACCAGGTGCAAAAAAGTAAGAAAGTAAGATTGTGACAGCACGTATTCTTGTCGTTGATGACATTCCAACCAACGTGAAGCTATTGGAAGCCAGATTGATGGCTGAATACTTCCAGGTGCTCACTGCTACCAACGGTTTGGATGCGCTAGCCTTGTGCAACGCAGGGCAGTGCGATCTCGTCTTGCTCGATATCATGATGCCTGAGATGGATGGGTTCGAAGTCTGTCGCAAAATCAAATCCAACCCGGCTACCACGCATCTGCCGGTGGTTATGGTCACTTCCCTTGATCAGCCTGAGGATCGCGTTAAGGGGCTGGAAGCAGGTGCTGATGATTTCCTTACCAAGCCGGTCAATGATCTGGCGCTTGTGACCCGGGTTAAGAGCCTGGTCAGACTGAAAATGATCACGGATGATCTTCGTCTGCGCGCTTCCAACGGTGATGAACTGACCGTTGATCCTTATTCCGCGGCTGAGGAAGACGTGGAAGATGGTAGCAGGCTTGTCGTTGTTGATGATCTTGCCAGCTCCTACGAGGGCATGGTCGAGACGCTAAGTGAAGACAATGATGTGACTGTCATCACAGATCCCAATGAAGCACTTTTCCGCATCGTTGATGAAAACTACGATGCTGCCATCATTTCTCTGAACTTGCAGGATGCTGATAGCTTGCGTCTGTGTTCGCACCTGCGCTCGCTCGAACGCACTCGCAACCTGCCGCTACTGGTAATGGCTGATCCTGAACAGGAAGACACTGTAAGCCGTGCGCTGGAAATCGGTGTGAATGATTATATCCGCAGGCCGGTTGATTCCCATGAGCTCATGGCACGCCTGCGCACTCAGCTCAGACGCAAAAGATACAATGATTGCCTGCGCGAATCTGTGCAGCAGACAATCGAGATGGCAGTGAAAGACGCACTGACCGATCTGCACAATCGCAGATATTTCGATAGCCATTTCGCCACCATGTTCGACAAAGCACAAAACGCCGGTAAACCACTTTCCGCAATCATGTGCGACATCGATCATTTCAAGGCGGTAAACGACACCCACGGTCACGATGTGGGTGATGCGGTGATCAAGGAAGTTGCCGCCCGTATCAGAAAGAGTGTCCGCAACATCGATGTGGCCTGCCGCTACGGTGGAGAGGAGTTCTCTATCATTATGCCGGACACCGATATCGACCTTGCCGGCATCGTTGCAGAGCGCATTCGCAAAGAGGTGGAAGCTCATCCTGTTATTGCCGCTGGAGGCTCAAAACAGGTGCAGGTAACCATCAGCATGGGTGTTTCCTGCATTGAAACTGGTGAAGACACACCTGAGAAGCTTCTCAAAAGAGCTGACGTCGCGCTTTACAATGCGAAACGTGAAGGGCGCAACAGGGTCGTTACTGAGGCCGCG
>CAWUJF010000368.1:0-4096 GCA_963922405.1 uncultured Hyphomicrobiales bacterium
GCGCTGGCAACACAGCTGCTGGGATAGCCAGTTTAGGTGGAAAAGTTGCCTATATCGGTAAAGTGGCCGATGATCATTTGGGTAAGATTTTCCGGCACGACATCACAGCCATTGGCGTTCACTACGAAACCCCTCCCCTAATTCAGGGAGAGACCACAGCTCGCTCCATGATTTTCGTCACACCAGATGGG
The DNA here is from genome assembly GCA_963922405.1 of uncultured Hyphomicrobiales bacterium. Taxonomy (GTDB): domain Bacteria; phylum Pseudomonadota; class Alphaproteobacteria; order Rhizobiales; family Rhizobiaceae; genus JAALLB01. The sequence continues at coordinate 192 of CAWUJF010000368.1, forward strand.
GAGCGCTCCATGAACACCTATTTGGGTGCTTGCGTCAAACTTTCTTCAAAAGATATCGACGAAGATCTGGTTGCAAAGTCAGGCATCGTTTATTTCGAAGGCTATCTTTGGGATCCAGCAGACGCAAAAGATGCGATTCGCCTCGCCGCTCATCTCGCACACAAAAACGGCAATCAGGTCGCCATGACACTTTCCGACGCGTTTTGTGTTGATCGTTACCGGGACGAATTCCTCGAGCTGATGAAATCGGGAACCGTGGATATCTGTTTCGCAAATGATTCGGAACTTAAGTCGCTCTACCAAACCGCTGATCTTGCCACAGCTATAAACGCAGTTCGTGAGGACTGCACGCTAACTGCCGTAACAAAAGGCGCTGAAGGTTCAACAATCGTCACACGGGAAAAGACTGTTGATGTGGATCCACATCCCATAAACAAACTCGTAGACTCAACCGGAGCCGGCGATCTTTATGCCGCAGGCTTTCTGTTTGGTTTGACCCAGGGCCGTAATATGATGGATTGCGGAAGACTTGGTGGGTTGGCGGCCTCAGAGGTCATCCAACATGTGGGTCCAAGACCACAGGTTTCTCTGAAGGATCTGGCGGCTCAGAGCGGATTTTAGGAAATGCTCGCCTGGATCACCAGAATCATAAAGTCGTGCTTTGCGTTACCTATGTGGGTATTCATTTGGGTGTTTTTTATTCTGGTACCAGCAAACTTTTCAGGCCTGTTTCTGACACACTATGAGACTGGCTTTTGGGTTGCCGTGTTGGGCGCTGTCGGAGTTTTGGTGAATATTCCAATTCTATTCCTGAACGGAGGAATGTCAAAGGTATTGGCAATTCCACATCTGATATTCTGGATTCCGCTACACGTCATTTTGGTGAACCGTTTGTTCGGACCAACAGAAATGGTGGATTTTGAAAGGAATTACCTGATCATAATCCTGGCAATAAACACCATTTCCCTGATCTTTGATATCAACGATGCCAATGAATGGCGAAGAGGCAACCGTGATGTGGTTGGTTTTGAAGGTGAGCCGGTAAGGCTCTAGCCTTATCTGCGTATACTGCTGCCAACCGCTGACACAAACAATAAAGACAATATCCAGCCCGCGGCGATCAGAAACCATTCAAATGTCCGCACCCACCAGCCTACTGGGTTAGAAGTGCCATCTGTATGCACAACGCGCGGAGCCCAATCGTCTTCCATCCTCAAATTCACCACCGGCAATGCCACATCAGCCGCATAGATAAATGATTGAAATTCTGAATATTCCGAAGGCATTGCTGAGCCGCAATTTTCATCCGGGAAATATACCCAGTTTTCTGCGCACCATGCCGGGATAGTTCCACCTTGCCGCGCTTCCTTGAATATCAAGGGACTGGTCGGCGTCATAATACCCTGTTTTGCTGCAAATGAATAAATGGCGGTGCCCACCAAAATAACGAGGAATAGCCATATTAGTGCGTTGCCGGGGCGGTAGCCATAATCAACCAATGGCCCCCAAACTGCCCGACGAAAGAAGACATTCATGCCCCTTAACGCTCTGCCCTTAAGATTACTGGCAGGTGGCTCATACTTTTCCATAAATGTCGTTTGCAGCCGTTCTTTTCGAACCCGGATATCCATCGCCTCTTCTTCATATCCCATAGATTGCAAAACACTGGCGAGCTGTTCCCAGGGTCGTGGTTTGAACTTTTCCGCTAAATGTTCATCCGGCTGCTGTTCAAGCCACTCCACCCAATAGTCCGACTGGCAATTGTCTGGAAGATTTGAAAAACCAGTGTAACTGAAATTATCCAGTCGTACATGATGAGCGTTTTGCTTTTCCGGAGATGCTTCTTCCGCCTCCTTTGGCCTGCTTTCTTCGTAGTCTGAACGCTTGCGCATCCAGCTTTTATGGCCGGTACTGATCGATTTGCAGGACGCGCTGGAAAAATCCACTTCTCCATCCACAAAACCCAGGGAACGCCAAATCAAGCTCCCACCGATCGTCGTATTGCGCAGTTGCAGTGCCGGCTTACCAAGAAGCGTTGCGCCTTGCGGAAGAAAGTCACCTGCAATGTCGGAACCCGTCATTGCGATTGTCCCTTTGGCGACCACATTTTCTAAATCCACATCGCCGGCAATTCTGGCCCGGTTAGCAATCAGTGCATTGTTGGGATCTTCAAAGATCGTAGCATCACAAATCAAGTTTCCCTGGATTGTGGCATTTCTTAGTTTCAACGTATTGGAAAAAGAGCAGCCGGAGAAATCCAATCTCTGCAAATGAGAGTGGTTGAGCGTAACATCTCCGCAAAATCGGCAATCATGGAAAGACAAATCCATCTCAATCTTGGCGGAGTTCAAATCCAAACCACCATTGTTGCAATCAATCCACGCTCCCTTAAGAACAATCCCCCTTGCATGAACCGGTGTTTTTTCACATCCCCCTAGCACCATGTATCGCAGGAAATCAGAACGAATTTTATTAGAAGTTTGTGCTTCCATTGGTCGCTGGCCGTTATGACCTTCGATGATGAATTCTATGCCAGTCGCAGCGCATTCTCTGAGCTTTTCTTCGGCAACAGTTAGCGGAGCAAAGTCATCGACACAGTCACCCCTCGCAGACATGGCTTTTATGGTCGGTCCTCTTGCCATCAAATATCCTCAACCAGAACTTCAATTTTCGGGTTAACGATGCTTTGCGCATCACTTTCCAGGGTTAACTCATCACTCCCGCGTTGCGCAGAATGTATCAGGATTTCATAAACCGAAGCAGTTGTTTTCCTCACATTTTCCTTGATATTTGTCCCGGATAATAAATGGCCAAGATAAATCGCTGCTGTTAGGTCCCCGGGCCCATTTGGCGGGTCATCCAGAACCGGATGACTGATCATAAACTGCGCTTGCCGGTCAAAATGAAAATTCCCGGTAAATCCCTTTTTTTCAGGCACAGTCGATGTGACTAACACCGTAGCTGGCCCAAGTTTTTCTGCCAGGTCGGCAGTTTCAGTCAAACTCGTCGGCGTACCCTCCCCAGTTAACCATCCCAATTCAAATCGGTTCGGTGTAGAAATATCGCAGATTGGAATAAACTCATCGCGAATAGCAGCCGCGACCTCCTGACTGAGATACAAACCTTCGATGTCACCAATCACGGGATCACAAAGATGGATCAGGTTTGGGTTCCGCTCTTTAAGTGTTCTGATGAGACGGGCTGTCTGTAAAACCTGCTCTTGGCTGGACATGTATCCGGTGAGTACTGCACTTACTTCACCAATCCAGGACGCATTTGCAATATCATCAAGAAACCGGCCAAATTCCTGATCATCAGGTTTGATCCGGGTCGCAGGACCATGTCCAGGGTGCCAGGGAAGAATAATTGTGGGAATAGCCCAAACCGGATAACCAAGAATTTCCAGTGCAAATACAGCAGCACGGTTACCCACAGATCCACGCGCCACATGCGAAGAAATTACGATCACTGCAGGCTTTGAAGAAACAAGCTTAGACATGTAAAACATATGTCCGAAGCAAGTATATAATCAGTACTATAGCAAAGATAATCCCTAATCCTCGACCAATTCTGGTACCCCATAGTTCTGCCCAGGCGTTATCATCTTTATCATCTGCACTAACATGCTTTTTTACTCGTTCTGCGACCCTGCGCATAGATGATGTGCCAACGGTTTCAGCATCTTGTTCTATTCTTTCAAGTATTCGTTTTGCCTCGGCTTCTCGCTCGGCATCTGTTTGATGTTTATCTGTCATGACAATGACACTGGCAAAACAGGCCGAAGACTGCAATAGTAATGTGAGTCGGCAACGAGGGGAATTTCATGACGGAACACGATCAAGGCGGTGGTGGGGGCCCGCAGACAAACAAGAAGGGCATTTGGGGTTGGATGTTTTTCGACTGGG
>CAWUJF010000369.1:0-4088 GCA_963922405.1 uncultured Hyphomicrobiales bacterium
ACTTGAAAGCCTACAAAAGGATCACAAATTCCTGCTCGAAGGCGATGTCTTCGACAAGGATCAGATCGATGCTTACATCGAACTGAAAATGGAAGAAGTTATCCGTTTCGAACACACACCGCATCCGGTCGAGTTCGACATGTACTATTCTGCATAACTCCTCCCTTGCAGAATTGGGCTGGTTCTTCCCAGCCCTAAAAGAGCCCCGGCAATTTTGTCGGGGTTTTATTTTGAGTGGAGAAACCGGATTTTGAACCACACCAGTTCAATAAAATTGATACCCCCATCAATTCTATTTTTTGGATTCGGCAGTAATTGTGCGGGACAGGTCAGTTTTACAGAAATCTATTTGATTAATTGAGCTTGAGATGATTTTCTCCCCAGTTGGAAAGGGAGATATCTTGGCGGATAAGATCATCGTCATTGGTGCGGGCATTGTTGGCGTTTCCACCGCAATCTGGTTGCAACGCATGGGGCACTCGGTTCTGATACTGGACCGTGAAGGCGTCGCCGCAGGCACTTCTTATGGTAATGCCGGGATACTTGCTTCATCCGGGATCGTGCCGGTCACAACACCCGGGCTGTTTGGCAAGGCACCGGGAATGCTGTTCAGCCCCTCTCAGCCCCTGTTCCTGAGATGGTCATACCTGCCGAAGCTTGCACCGTTTCTTGTGCGGTATCTTTCCAATGCAAATCATAAGGATATGAAACGCATATCATCAGATCTGTACCGTCTCATGTATGACAGTGTTGATCAACATCAGGCCCTGGCGGCAGGAACCGACGCAGAGAAATACATCGAGCATGGCGGATATCTTCACGCCTATGAAGACAAGAAGTCATTCGAAAAAGATGGACTTGCCTGGAAAACCAGAACAGAGGCCGGTCTTGATCTGCAGGAGATGGACGCTGACGCGCTCGCGGAATTTGAACCCGCATTGGCTGGCAAATTTGGATATGCAGTATTGAGCAAGACGGATGGCCGGGTCACAGACCCGGGTGCCTATGTGAAAGCGCTTGCTGATGCATTTATAAGTGGCGGTGGTGAAGTCCTCGTTGATGAAGTCACAGACATTCCTCTTGAAAACAACCAGGCAATCGGGGTGGAAACAGCAGGCAGCGGATTGATCGATGCGGCAGAGGTGGTCATCGCGACCGGCGCATGGTCGGGTCCGTTTGCAAAGAAACTCGGTATCAAAGTGCCACTGGAAAGTGAACGTGGCTATCATCTTGAATTTGTAAACGCTGACATTAACCTGCGCTGTCCCGTAATGGTTTCCTCCAAGAAGTTCGCCATGAACTCCATGGATGGCAGGTTACGCTGCGCTGGTATTGTGGAGTTTGGTGGTCTGGAAGCGGGTCCGAGCAAGGCTCCGCCCAAACTTTTGATGAAGCAAATGTCGGCCATGTTCCCTGACTTGCAATATGATGAAGTACGCCATTGGCTCGGTCATAGACCTTCCACCTCGGATTCCCTGCCTTTGATCGGTGCCTTTGATCATGTGCCAAACGTCTGGGCGGGCTTCGGCCATCAGCATCTGGGTCTAACAGGTGGAGCAAAGACCGGGCGGTGGTTGGCGCAACTGATTTCCGGCAACCCGCCCAATGAAGATGTATCAGCTTACAGGACTGACCGGTTTTAGGGAGGAATGACATGCAACAGGCAAAAGACTTCCTGGATGAAAGTGAGGCGTTGCTGGAAATTCTGGGAGAATTGGAAGAGCAGGACTTCGATAGATCAACGCTCTTCAAAGAGTGGACTGTTAATGATATGGTCACTCATCTCCATTTCTGGAACCTGGGCGCTGATCTGTCACTGAAGGATCCCGATGGGTTCACCGTCATGTTCGAGGCTTTATATGGGGCTCTGAAGTCAGGCAATTTGAGACAACATGAAAACAGCCAGATTCCGGAACGGGGCAGGGTGCTTGTCGAAGCATGGCGTGACCAGTTCCGTGATATGGGAGAGCGTTGGCAGAACCTTGATCCAAAAACACGCGTAAAATGGGCGGGTCCTGATATGTCAGTCCGCACATCAATCAGCGCCCGGCAAATGGAGACCTGGGCGCATGGCCAGGCCATTTACGATCTGCTGGGTAAAGAAAGACAGGAAGCTGATCGCATTAAGAATATCGTGATACTCGGGGTCAATGCTTTCGGCTGGAGTCACAAGGTACACAGAATGGATGTGCCTGAAAAAATGCCGTTCATTAGATTAACTGCACCCTCCGGCGAGATCTGGGAGTTTGGTGAAGATCCGTCCAATCTTATAGAGGGGCCGGCATATGAGTTTTGTCAGGTCGTTACTCAGACCAGAAATTATGCTGATACAAGTTTGCAGATCACTGGGGATATAGCTTTGAACTGGATGGCTACTGCGCAGTGCTTTGCCGGTCCTCCAGAAAAACCGCCTGAAAAGGGTGCCCGTCTGAGTGCCTGAAGGCAGATTTGGTCTTGGCAGATGAAAATTACTGAAGCGCAGGGAACTTCAAAAAGTCTTTCATGCTCAAAAGCATGATTAGTTTGTTGTTCACCGCAACAGGAATGTGGCGAATATTCTTTTGCATTAAAGTGTCACACACGTCCTTTGTGTCATCTTCAGAACTGCATGTGATAACGGATGATGACATAACATCAGCCACCCGCAAACTTTCATAGGCCATTTTGTCTTTCACAACTGCCTTCACGATATCACGCTCTGAAATCACACCCAGTATGCTGTCGTCTTCATCGACAACAGGCAACGCACCAATATTGTATTCCACCAGCAACTGAGCTGCACTTGCTAGACCCACTTTCGGGTCAACGGTGATCGTGTCTTCCTGAGCCACCAAATGCATTAGATCTTCTATCAGCATAAGTAACCTCATTTTCGAGTGATGATGACAGGGATACAACGCATGCTTTGCTTGTGTGAGCATTGCGTTTTTGGCTCACCACAATCCAATTATGCTGCAAATATGCGATGAAATTACGTGGAATGAGAGAAAATAGGCAATTGGTGAAATTGTTGAAGAATCAGCTTTTTACCCTTTGTTAAGACTTTTAGCGGTTGTTTTTCCACTGAAATGCGCGCTGAACGCGCAAAAACTGTAACATTTTTGTCACAAAGCCTGATAACTCGCACAATTGAGGCGAAATCTGCCACAATTCAGAATATCGCTATAGACTTATCAATTCCCTGTGAGTAGCTTCCTCGGCGTGTGGGAAGTTTGGAACTTTTTTACTCTTAATACTAGCAGGGGGTTATTTATGAACTTCAAATCTCTTCTTCTAGGTTCAGCAGCTGCAATGGTAGCTGTTTCAGGCGCGCAAGCGGCTGATGCTATTGTAGTTGAGCCAGAACCAGTCGAATACGTTCGCGTTTGTGACGCGTACGGTTCAGGTTTCTTTTTCATTCCTGGAACAGAAACTTGTATTCGCCTAAGCGGCTTTGTTCGCTCCGCGTACGAAAAATATTACATTGACGGTGTAGCTGATGATGCAGCTGGTGCACCTGTTGCAGTTGACAGAAGCTTCACCCTTTGGGGTCAGCGCGGTCGTCTGAACGTGGACACACGTAACGAGACTGAATACGGCACACTTCGTGCTCTGTATCGTCTTGAAGGCGGTCAGTCTAACGTTGACGTCGATGTGGACATGGATATTGCACTTATCTCACTTGCCGGTTTCCGTGCAGGTTTCGCTGGTGCAACATACTGGTCAACAAACCACGGTTTCGGTTTTGTAAATGCTGAATCAGTTTCATCTGTTGCTGGTGGTGCTATCTACACAGACGGTTACTATGGCTTCGACGATGCGACAATCTTCGATTACACATGGGCTGCCGACGGTTTCTCAGTAACAATCGGTGCTGAAGATCCTCGTATCTCTTACGCTCTTTCTGATGGTGCTGGTGGTTTCACAGGCGGTTTCGGTAACGCTACTAACAACGGTGGTACTGACGGTCGTGCAAACTTCTACGCTGGCTTTAACTACTCAGGTGATGGCTTCGGTGTTGCATTTACAGCAGTACACGACTCAATCGCTGTAGACCAAAACGACGGTGACGTTGGTGGTTGGGCATATAAAGTGTCTGCTACTCTTGA
>CAWUJF010000370.1:0-4084 GCA_963922405.1 uncultured Hyphomicrobiales bacterium
ATCCTATGATTTTCATATGGTAGCACATCGCATCAATCAAAACCCCAAACCAAAAAAGCACCCGGGGGCGCAACGCGCTGCCGGATGTTTACCTTTTGGATCTCTTTATACCTTTGCGGGTCCAAAATAGCATTTGGTTATATGGTCTCTTGATGAGATGGCGCGTGTAAACACCCAAACCGTTCAAGAGTCAAGAAAATTATAGGTATCAGTTGATTTTGCCAGGCTCGGGAATCACTGTTTTGGTGTCCGAAACAGATACGAAAAGTCCATACTGTTCTATCAGCGGCGCTAGAGCCTCAAGAAACCGGTCTGCAGTTTCTTCCTGTAAAAGTGCGATGAAAACGATTTTGCTGCCTGCGCCACCTGTCACCTGATCATCGTGCCAGAAGCCCTTTTCATTTTGTCCGCCGATAGTCGCTAGCACAGTGAACTGCGTTGCATGTGTATCTGAGGCTACTTTTCGGATTTCCCGAAGAAACGGCCGGTCTGCCAGAATTTCTATTCTTTTGCGCGTTTCGAATTTCATCATATTCATACCAGAAAGTTAACAATGCTCACATAAATCGGGATCCCGACAAGAATGTTGAACGGAAATGTTATAGCAAGAGACATGGTTAGGTATAAGCCGGGATCAGCTTTTGGCAGTGCGATTCTTATTGCTGCCGGAACGGCAATATAAGATGCACTAGCCCCGAGAATTCCAAGTGTGGTGGAAGTGCCTGCATCCAATCCGAGGAGAATGCCGATCACGCATCCCAAAGTGCCGTTTACTATCGGAAAAGCTATTCCCAGAATTACATGCCTCAGGTTCAAGACCTTGGCATTGCGTAGCCGTCTTGCGGCAACAAGGCCCATATCGAGCAAGAACAGGCATAACAAGCCTGTGAATCCTGTTTCGAAAACAGGGCTGACCGGTTCAAATCCATCCTTCCCGATGATCATGCCAATCACGAAACTGCCTAACAATAAAACCACTGATCCGTTCAACAACGTTTCACGGAGAAGGTCTTTGTTTCGGTTCAGATTTTCAGCCGCATACCGACTGGCCAGGAACAGCCCGACCACAATTGCTGGTGTTTCCATCAATGCCAGGACAGCGATCATATAACCTGCAGGCGGTGTACCGGTATCTGTTAAGATTTGGTTCCCGGCGATGAATGTGACAACGCTGACGGAGCCGTAATGGGCAGCTACTGCTGCTGCGTTAGTGGCATCAAGCCTGCCAAATGAACGTAAAACGTAAAATGCTGCAAATGGAATAAGGCAGCTTAAGAACAGTCCTGCAGCTGCTGCAAGTATAAGGTCTTGCGTGATCCCGTTTTCAGCAACAAGTACCCCTCCCTTCAGACCAATTGCACACATCAAGTAAAGTGAAAGCGTTTTTGAAAGTGGTTCCGGAAATGCAAGATCAGAACGAGCAAACGCCGCCAGAGATCCCAGGATAAAGAAAAGGATGATAGGCGATAAAAAGGCTTCCAAGGTGGTAACTAAAACTATTTTGTGAAAATTAATTCGCGGGATTGATGGTAGGACCAACGGCGTTTCAATGAACGCCGTTGCTAAGCAATATACTGCCCTTCGATCACTTTTTTCAATCCAGAAATTCTCTTCTGTTGATTTTCCAAACCGACAAAAGGCTGATTATCATGGTGTACACCCTTGGAGGTGTTACGGGCAAACCGATGCGCAAACATATCTGATCGGTTAATCTGATACGTCCTGCTAGGCATGCTGGTCTTTGTCTTCTCTTACTTCTGTACTTGTTATTGACTGAGGATGGAGAACAATTTTTCCCGGGTAAAGCAAACCAGCGAATGACTTCCTTCGCAAAATGCTTGCCTGACGTCCGGTACCTGTCAGAACGTTTTGCTGGAGTTCTGACTTATGGCTAGCTGTTTTATTCATTCCATCATTTGAGGCGGGGTGTGATGTCATGGAGCTCACCTTCAATTTAAGAGGTTCTATTTAAGAGATAGGTAGCGCACTATCATCATTCAATTTGAAAGAATTGATAACGTTGATTGTTTTTTCCTATCGATATTTTCTTGCCCAAAAGCAGTTAGTTTGGTTCAAATGGTGTTTCTTGAAACACAAGAGAAAATCACCACCTAGCGTGCAAGTCCTACCCCTGAGAAACAGATACTCGTTATGAACCGAACAACATTAAAGCACTTTGTTGAGCACCCGTATTTTGAGAATTTTATATTAGGCCTCATAATCCTTAATGCGATTATCCTAGGCTTAGAAACAAACCATACTGCTATGGCGAAAGTGGGGCCCGCACTTCTATTTCTTGATGGTATTATTCTTGCAATTTTTGTGGTTGAACTTGTTTTACGCCTGGTTGCTGATTTTAAAGGCTTTTGGCGAAATCCCTGGAGAATATTTGATTTGGTGGTTGTCGCTATCGCGCTAATACCTTCCAGTGGGGCGCTTTCGGTTTTGAGGGCATTCAGAATTTTGAGAGTGCTTCGCTTGATTTCCTCGGTAGCCGCTATGCGCCGTGTGGTGACAGGTCTTTTGTCTGCACTGCCTGGAATGGGGTCAATCGTATTCCTGCTCGGTCTTATCTTTTATGTCTTTGCGGTTATCACTACAAAACTGTTTTCCGAAAGTTTTCCTGAGTGGTTCGGGTCTATTGGTGAATCTTCCTATACACTCTTCCAGATCATGACGCTTGAAAGCTGGTCCATGGGCATTGTCCGTCCTGTGATGGATCAATACCCATATGCCTGGCTGTTGTTCGTGCCTTTCATTATTATGACTGCCTTTACGGTGCTCAATCTTTTCATCGGTGTGATTGTTGATGCCATGCAATCAGAACATGAAGCTGAAGCACGCGCTGAGCGTGAAACAATGATGAGTGAAACCGAGCTTATTTTGCAAGAGGTGCGCGAATTGCGAAAAGAAGTGGCTGAATTGAAGTCTAAAGCGCATTGACACGATCACCTCATCGTTCCACCGTGGAACCCCCTAGGAGGATTTGATGAGTACAGATGTGCAAGTGGCTGTTATTGGTGGTGGAATTGTGGGCGCCTCGGTATTGTACTGGCTTGCAAAATCAGGCTGGACTGACACACTTTTATTGGAGCGCCGTGAGCTGACCTCAGGCTCCACGTGGCATGCTGCCGGAAACACCACTTATTTCGGGCCCTATCCTGCAATGACCCGTCTGTTTGCCGGATCTATTCGCACATATCTCCAAGCGGAACAGGAAAGTGGACAAGAGGTAGGATTTCAGCAAACTGGAAGCCTGAGATTGGCTGCCACAGAAAGAGAGCTTGAGCTCTTTCATTCCTATTCGAAACTCTATGAAGTGCTTGATCTGGAATATGATGTGATCTCACCAGAAAAGGCTGCAGATTTTCATCCTTTGCTGGACACTTCCGGGATTTTTGGAGCAGCCCATACGCCCACAGATGGACATGTGGATCCAACCGGAGCCACTCACGCTCTGGCGAAATCGGCTCGGGCGATGGGTGCAGTCATTGAACGCTATCGTCCTGTGAGTTCGATACATAAAGAGGGTAACGATTGGCTGTTGGAAACAGAAAAAGGAGCTGTCAGGGCCAAGCATGTTGTCGTGGCAACCTCGTTCTGGGCTCGTGAGATGCTACAGCAGCTCGGGATTAATGTTCCTCTTTATGCGACTGAACATCATGAAATTGTGACCGAACCCATCGCCGAAATCTCAGCGCGTGACAAAAGACTGCCTGCGGTTCGGGACAGCTATTGTTCCTGCAACATCCGACAGGAGGGACAGGGACTTCTGGTTGGAGTGTATGAAACCCATCCAGAGTTTTGGGGCCTTGAGGGCATCCCGCCTGATTTCAAGGAAGAGTTGCTCCCTTCCAATATAGATCGACTTATGGATCATCTGGAATTGCTAATCGAGCGTCTTCCGGCTTTTGAGAGCGCTGGAATAAAGGTGAGCAACAACGGACCTCTATGTTTCACACCCAATGGTTTGCCCCTTCTTGGGCCGATTGGTAATGAAGAGGGATTGTGGTTGGCATCAGGTTTTAACGTGGGTATCGGAACCGGTGGTGGTAGCGGGGAATTTCTGGCGCATTGGATGACC
>CAWUJF010000371.1:0-4084 GCA_963922405.1 uncultured Hyphomicrobiales bacterium
GTCTTGAATTCTGGGTTCAGACCAATCCCGGTTCAAATCCCGGTGCCATGCGCAAGGTTGCTTCCGGTGGTGAATTGTCCCGCTTTATGCTGGCATTGAAAGTGGCGCTGGCTGATCGTGGTTCTGCGCCAACCCTGGTCTTTGACGAGATTGATTCAGGTGTTGGTGGCGCTGTCGCAGATGCGATAGGAAAACGCCTAGCCCGGCTTGCTGGCGATGTGCAGGTTCTTTCTGTCACACATGCGCCACAGGTAGCGGCCCGGGCAACGGAACATTATCTAATCGCGAAACATCTGGTTGAGGGTGAAGAAGAGCGGGTCACCACGGAAATCGCACAGATTTCTGACGATAACAGACTTGAAGAAATCGCCCGAATGTTGTCCGGTGCTACTGTAACCGACGAAGCGCGGGCTGCTGCAGAAAAACTCATGGATCAGCCCGTCATGCAATAATGGCACGCGCCGCAGGACCCAGATCGTGAGTAATGCAATCAGTTTTTCAGATGTATCCAGTCTTGATACGGCGGCCGCTGCCGGCGAGCTTGAAAGGCTTGCCAAGGAAATAGCCCGCCATGATGAATTGTACCATGCGCAGGATAATCCGGAGATTTCTGATGCGGAATATGATGCGCTGCGCCGTTTGAATCTGGCTATTGAGCAACGGTTTCCTGATCTGATCCGTGAGGATTCCCCGTCAAAACGGGTGGGGTTCGTGGCGCTCGACAAGTTCGAGAAGGTGACGCATGCAATCCCCATGCTTTCGCTTGAAAATGCGTTTAACGATGAAGATGTGCATGATTTCGAAAAGCGCATGCGGCGTTTTCTGAATTTGCCGGAAAGTGCGCCTTTGAGGTTGACCGCCGAACCCAAGATTGACGGGCTTTCCCTCGCTCTGCGCTATGAGCAGGGTAGACTGGTTGTGGCAGCCACGAGAGGAGATGGCACAACCGGGGAAAACGTCACGGAAAACGCCAAGACCATCACCGATATCCCCGTTGTGCTGGCCGGTGACAATATCCCGGATGTGGTGGAAATTCGTGGCGAAGTTTATATGACCCATTCTGCTTTTCAGGATCTTAACCGGCGCATGGAGGAAGAGGGTAAGGCTACTTATGTTAATCCGCGTAACACGGCTGCCGGGTCCTTACGGCAGTTGGATAGTTCGATCACCGCAACACGGCCTTTGAACTTCTTCGCCTACTCATGGGGCGAGATGAGCGAGATGCCTGCGGACACTCAAATGGCCATGGTTGCCTGGATGGAGCAGTGCGGATTTAGAGTCAATCCGCTTATGTATGCTTCTGAAAAGGTTGAGGAAATCCTGAATCATTACCGCAAAATCGAGGAAGATCGACCCACTTTGGAATATGATATCGACGGGGTTGTTTACAAGGTGGATGATCTTGGGTTGCAAGACCGCCTGGGTCTCAAATCTCGGGTGCCTCGCTGGGCAATTGCACATAAATTCTCTGCTGAAAAAGCCTGGACAATCCTGCGGGATATTGAAATTCAGGTGGGCCGGACCGGTGCGCTGACACCAGTGGCGCGCCTCGAGCCGGTCACCGTTGGTGGTGTGGTGGTGACCAATGCAACGCTTCACAACGAGGATTATGTGAAAGGGATTGGCAGCAAGGGTGAAATCCTGCGCGACGGCAAGGATTTGCGCGTGGGTGATCATGTGATGTTGCAGCGGGCAGGCGATGTCATTCCGCAAATACTGGATGTGGACCTCTCAAAGCGGCCTGAGGATGCGGTTCCGTTTGAGTTTCCTGATACCTGTCCTGCCTGTGGCAGTGCTGCGGTTCGTGACATTAACGAGAAAACCGGGAAGGCGGACTCCGTCAAACGGTGTACGGGTGGTTTTGTGTGTCCTGCCCAGGCGATTGAGCGGCTGAAACATTTCGTTTCCCGTGGTGCGCTCGACATTGACGGGCTTGGCGACAAGCAGGTTGAAGCTTTTTATGAGCAGGGGCGCATTGCTGACGCAGCAGATATCTTCACTTTGCGCGAGCGTGATGCACGAAGCCTGAAGAAACTGAAAGATGTGGAAGGGTGGGGTGCAACCAGTGCCACCAAGCTCTTTGATGCAATTGATGCGGTTCGGAACATGGAGTTCTACCGCCTGATTTTCGGTCTTGGTATCCGCTATGTGGGTGAACAGACGGCGAAGGACTTGGCCAAAAACTACGGTGACGTGGACACGTTCAATACAGCCATGCTCCGGATCAATGAAGCTGAAGTGGTGGATGATCTCCTGGCAATTGACGGGATCGGTGAGACCGTTGCCAATGCGCTAAAAGAGTTCTTCTCCGAATCGAGAAACCTTGACGTATGGAACCGTTTGCTTGAACAGGTCTCTCCGCAGGAAGTGGAGCAGGCCTCGACGGATTCGCCAGTGGCTGGAAAAACTGTTGTCTTCACAGGCTCGCTCGAACAAATGACACGGGATGAAGCAAAGGCAATGGCCGAGCGCCTGGGGGCCAAGGTTTCCGGTTCTGTTTCCAAGAAAACTGATCTTGTGGTGGCCGGGCCGGGTGCTGGTTCGAAACTCAAAAAGGCGCAGGATCTGGGCGTTGAAACGACCGATGAAGACGGTTGGTTTAACCTGATCGGGCGAGGATAGTTCTTCAATTTGGATAATTGTCTTTTCCTGCAGCATAATTCTTCGAACCCATCATTGCATAGTTTTGAAAAGTGGTTATCTCAGATGGATAATACTTCTCTTAGAGACTTTTCATGAACAACAAATCTGAATTTATTGAAGGCTTTCGGGATTCGCTCCCGATCATGTTTGCTGTTAGTTTTTTTGCCATGCTGTTTGGCGCAACAGGGGTCAATAACGGGCTGACTTTTGGTGAAACAGTGCTTTCCAGTGCGGCTGTTTTTGCTGGTGCCAGCCAGTTTGTTTTCCTTGATCTTTATGGCCAGCAAGTGCCGGTCTGGTCAGTCTTACTTGCTGTTTTTGCAGTGAATTTTCGCCATGTGCTCTATTCTGCGTCGGTTGGGCGCTACATGGGGGAATTTGGTTTTGTGAAGAAATACGCCTCTTTCTTTCTACTGGCTGATCCCATGTTTGGAGCGAGTGAACTGCGTGCGGCCAAACAGACCCTGACACCGGCTTACTATTGGGGTTATGCGTTCCCGCTTTATCCGGTCTGGGTGGGAATGACGGCCATTGGAGGCACGTTTGGTTCTCTCATTGAAAATCCGGAAACCTACGGGATGGACATGCTGTTGTCGATCTACTTCCTGAGCCTTTTGATGGGATTTCGGCACCGGCCCAACTGGCTTGCAACGGTGCTTGCGAGTGGCGTGGCATCAGTAATCGTGTTCCGCACAATGGGTGGACCCTGGCACATCATGCTCGGATCACTGGCGGGGATTTTCCTTGCTGTGATGATTGGCAAACCGGAAGAGGAGGGAGACAAACATGTTTGATCTAATCCTCTCCGCTGCAACGCCAGAGAATGTCTGGATCGTCATTTTGCTAACGGGTGTGGTCACCTATTTCACCCGGTCTGCGGGGCATGTAATCCTGGCCCGATTTGAGAAATTACATCCGCGCGTGGAAGCAGCACTGGAGGCTGTTCCTGGTGCTGTTCTGGTGACGATTGTGTTGCCTCCGGCGCTAGAAAACGGGACAGTGGAGATTGTTGCTCTAATCGTTGCCATGTTTGCCAGTTTGAGACTTTCGCCCATCAGTGTATTAGTGATCGGCATGTCTATTGTGATCGGGGGGAGAGCCCTCGTCGGCTAGGAGTGGCAGAGTAGTGAGTACAGATATGATAGGTCGTGTTCAGTCACCGCGGATCATCCGGATCGGAGGCGGTGTGGTGCAGGAAACCGCGGATGTTTTGGCGCAGCTCGGACTTTCCAAGCCGCTGGTCGTCACGGATCAGAAACTCGTCGAACTTGGGCATGTGCAGGTTTTAACGGACGTGCTGGATGCTTCAGGCATGGCCTGGGTTGTGTTCGATGGCGTGGTGGAAGACCCCACAGATATTTGTGTTGATCAAGGACTGGAAGCTCTACGAAACGATGACTTTGACTGCATTATCGGGTTCGGTGGTGGTAGCCCCATGGAT
>CAWUJF010000372.1:0-4068 GCA_963922405.1 uncultured Hyphomicrobiales bacterium
ATAGTGAGATGTTTAAACTGGCTTTTGAGAATCTTCTCGAGAAGGCTGTCAAATATACCCAGGGTGCGGGCGAAGACGGACTAGAGTATGCCGACAATATCAAAGTCATATTGGAAAAAAAGCTTTTGGATCAGGAGCACTCTATCTACGAAATCATAATCACAGTACGTGATTTTGGTTACGGAATACGCGAAGATGACAAACGTAACTTGATGAGAGCTGGTGTTGTTGGCAAAGGCACTGCAAGAGAATGGTCTTTTGGGATCGGACTTGCTGAAGCAGATAGAGTCGCAATATCTCATCGTATAAACGGCTTTGCAGGAAAAGCATCAATAAACAACGCATCAACACAAATAGCTGCAACTGAGGTTGGTTGCATTGCAACTATCCGAATACCAAGCATAATTAGATGAAAATTATTTCATATTTATGATATAAATAATATTTGTGATTTTTATAAATTAGTATATTTTGAAGTGTCATAATTAAATTCGCATGTTATTAGTGAAACTAAAGTTCTTCTTTTATCGTTTTAGAATTCTTCAATTTGTAGTTCTGCCGGTATGCATATTGCGCCCTATATGCCGCTGGAACAAAGAACCTTAAGTCGAGTTATCAATCGACAGACGAGAAAAATACCTAGCAAGGATTCGCGTATTGGATAATCGGTTTCGAAAAACTGATCTTATTCGCCTGAGGTTTCAGGTCGCGTAGTCATTAGTCAGAGGATTCAGTATCTGACCTATGGCGAAGCTGAGCAGGCAAAATCTTACGCACAAATTGATCTCATATAGATCATCCTACTCAATCCAACCAGTAGGCACTTTTGTGGCTATTCTTTGAAGCATCTGGAATACAAGAATAAGCCGTATCCTCTAACGATAGTGTTGACATCTATTGACTCAGAAAAAACTTTACCGAGCTTAATTTAGTGGTTCCAAATTGGCCAAACCATTTCAAATATCTGGGTTTGATGTCCGAGATGTTAATAGGAAGATCTTTTAAGCTCGCTTGCAACCACAGTAGTGCTTTCCCCATCACTTTTCCTATTTCATTCAACTGCAAATTATTACAAATTTGCGCATTTGCATCGGTGGGAAGTAGCAAATTTAAGAAACATTAAAGGGGTAACGAAAGGAATTTTTCATTTCAGTCTCCTTTAGCTTTTAAAGCAGTAACATTGATTCTCACTCTCATTTTATCGAAGCTACTATTTATTTAACGAGACTAAATCCTCGACGTACATAATTGGCAGCGGTGCAAAAAACCTTTTTGGAGTAGTTAAACCGATAGCTTGTGCCATCTCCTGCACAAATGTTGTGCAATCATTAAATCCCAAATAATAGGGTGTAGGCTTTTTCCACTTCGCAACCGTTGCTGCAGCGCGCTCATAATTTTCTTTATTTACCAAAACACTTAGGACAACGTCACTTTTCTTCCAAGTATCATCCTTCAAAATTCCCTGCCCATCAAAATCCAACGACAACTTATCTTTGAACTTACTTGGATAGAAACCAGCTCCGCTCTGCAAAGTTGCATTTTGCACCGCATCACCTCTTATTAGAATAGCAAAAGCATGACCAGGAACTCCCGAGTAAGCTGCAAATACTACTGCATATTCTAACGGTTCAGTACGAACTCTCTTATCGATATAGGTAATGTTGGTCGCCTGAGCGGCAATCGGCGTAATCCATATCATCAACATTACAATTACTTTTGCATACATGTTCAATCTCCTATTTATTACTTGTTGCAAAATTCAAGCATAGTTATTTTTGCGCAACTATATTTAGTTTGTCATAATCCAAATTTGTATTTGCAACCGTCAATCTCGCACTTCCACTACACTTCGTCTTTATAAACAATAAAACTAGATAGCTTGTTACGAGACACGCTAGCTCTATGTTCGGTTTAGAATTAACCTGCTACATTGATTGCCGTAATGCAGGAATACTATTCTCCAATATCTATTCTTCTGCCCAACCCGAAAGATCGAAGACAGAACGCATTCGAGCACCCGTATGATGTAGTCCGGATATGCGCGCATTAGGAGGTAAAGTTTGAGTCTCTACTTCAGCCTCTCCTCCTACTGTGCTTAGGACAGGCATTCGGGCCAGTTCTTCATGTGTGGGTGGTGTAGCAGGCTCATGAGCTTCAACTTCCTCAACTAGGAGTTCCAGCCCCTCAAAGCTGCCAATAACTGATTTTGGTATCTTGAGAACCCAAATACCTTCCCCACCTGAAAGTGCCGCAGCTTTAACCAAGATCGATCCGGCGCATTTTGGGTGTTTGGTGTTAAGTCTGAATACCTGTTCGAACTCACCAGATCTCCGCGCGTCGTCGTAGTCCTCTAAACCAATCACCGCAGCATCATGATCAGCTGGTAACAGTAGGTTGTGGCTGAGTCCGAGATTTCGTGCTGGCAAAAGAATAGTTTCGCGATAGGATCGCCCACCAGAATCAATTCCGTTACGAAACAAAGTAACTCGCATTCTCGGTGCAGCATCGGGGCCCAATAACAGGTCTTCTAGTGATTGGTTATCGCAGCCAGCTTCGGTAAACCAGTCATCCTCACCAAGAGGATCTGGTGGAAACGGCCCCAGTTGTTTCTTGTCTTTCAACAACTTCATTAATGCGGCACTGACACGCCGACGATAGAAAGTCGGTCCACACAAACGCACTTTAACCTCATCATTATTGGGGTTACGTGTAACGTCTGCTATCCGTTCTGGAAGAGGCTGCACGAATTGACGTACAGGTCGAGAGCATCGTAGGTCTGCGCGAGTATTTGGTTGATAACGGACCAGCCCAAAGCGATTTATTGTTTCAGCCGCTTCACCGTCTTCTATTGTGATATCTACATACCATTCTTCTCGTTCCACGTCGAAACGGGGCATATATGTCAGTAGGGAAACCAACATTGGCGCCTGTTTTTCGGCATTTGGATCAACCTCCTCATCAGATAGTGGCATTTCAACAAAGTCTACCAATTCAGCCCTAAGAGGATCGTTCTCTTCGCGATCCAGATCAGGAAAATCTGAAAGTGAATAAAGAATTTGTTTGTGCGGCTTGCCTTCTCGCGTGGGGTCACCTCCACGCCTGGAGACAAAGCGTCCCCCAGGTCCCAAGTGCCTGTCTTCAAATGGTAAAAATTCATTTGCAGAAGTACCACCCAATGGTGAGCATAAAATGTCAGCCAACTTCCGACGGGTCAGGCGATACTGTCGTAAGTCGTTCAGATCAATTTCGCGACCCTCTTCATTTTCCTCGCTCCGTATAATGACTTTGTTACCTATAATCTTGGTGTTATCTTCTGGGCGAATGATGGGTGGCCACAAAACAATGCCTAAGCGTTCGTCTTCTCCTGAAGAGAACCATTCTCGACCTAGAGGGATGCGGATGACCGATCGGCGGCGATGTATGAGTGTGTCTCGTCCCTTTCCCGCAGACTGAGGCAATTCATGCATAAATCTGGGTCGCGGCGCGCGCGCATCTGGTTTTGCAGGGCGAACCGTAGATGGTAATATAACATCGATCTCGTTACTAATTCTACACTGCGCTTCTGGCCGTAAATCTTCTCCAAGCACAAGATCTCCGACTTCGTGATGTAGCCCATTGGTAGCTTGGACCCACGGATCACCTCCTCGAAGCTTTCGATCTGCCGTACGCATAAACCGGCCTGTACGTGATATACCATTGACCCAAACCTTCATGCGTCTGGCTTTCCCATCTGGAAATAGATGCCTGTCTGTGATGCGAATGTTGCCAATCATGCGTTCTTCAAACAATCTTCGAAGTTTGATCGTTTGGATGCAGCTTTCGCCATCAGGGCGAGGTAAATTTTCCGCCCGCAACAGTGTGACTTCTGCTGTATCAAATTTAACTGTTCCATCTGCGTGAACACGAAAGCCAAACAGACTAGAAGCATCTCGATACTTATAACCACTTGTGGACTCATAAAGAGCTGGGTCGATCCCCGAAGGAGAATTGATCAGTGGCCACCATCCAGCACGGCGCAGTGCTAAGGAGCGCCCTCGCTGTCGATCATCGAAGGTCGTAGATCCTGGG
>CAWUJF010000373.1:0-4066 GCA_963922405.1 uncultured Hyphomicrobiales bacterium
AGTATCGAAACCAGACCCACCATTCACATTGGAAAGATTATCCGCAGCATCATACACAATAGTATCGTTTCCGGCTCCGCCCTGCAGCGTATCGTTGCCTGCGCCACCATCGAGCCAGTCGTTACCACCGGCACCATTTAAGGTGTCATTGCCCTGCATACCAAGCAGTCTGTTATTGGCAGAGTTCCCCAGCAAGGCGTCGTTGCCAAAACCACCGGTTGCATTTTCAATCACAGCGTCTTTAGCAATCGAGAAATTCCACTTCAATCCGCCAAAGGATGAAAAAGCTTCTTCGCGCAGATCCACATCCGCATCTTCATAAAAACCGGAAAGGTCAAGCGTATCGATCCCACCGGCATCCCAAACGGCTGCAATTATGGAGTCCGACGCACTTTCCAGGGTCCAGGTGCTATCACCGGTATTGGAATTAAACCCGTAAACCGTATCACCGGTTCTTGTGGTGGTGTTCGCGCCATACAGCCTTTGTAGGGCTGCAATATCATGCAGCATCAGGTTGGTGGAGTAACCACCGACATATTCATAACCGTTACCCGTCCAAGCACGGGCAAAAAAATCAGCTCCCGTGTTTGACTCGCTCCAGTAACTCATAACGGAGAACTGTCTTGAATCCTGGAAGTATTCGGCCTGGTTCGTGTAGTTTGTGGCGCCTGAGCCATTATAGTTGCCCGGATGGCTGAGACCGATGGCATGTGCAACCTCGTGTAGTGCAACGGTCATCCCATAGCTTGTGTCTTCAGAGTATCCAGCACTTGTGCCAAGCGCCACGGTTACACCGGAGAACTCATTAAGATTGCTGCCGGAACCGCGATAATACCCCCAGCTGGCATATCCGCCACCGCCAGGTGTTCCTTCCACATTGATGTCCGCGCTGTCTGAAAGACCTGCTCCAACCCTGGTAAAATTGATGTTTGCAACCGCTTCTATTGCAACAATAGCCTGTTCAGTCATAGCTATCATCTGGGATGTGACAATGCTGTTACCAGAGTCAGGGTTGGCTGAAAACGAGTAGGTTACAGTTCCTGCGGTGCCAAGTTGGTTGCCGCCAAAACCATCATTCCACTTGGTGTTGCCGCGTGTGATTTGGGCAGCAGCCTGATCAATTGTGAAATCGGCTTTGTTTTGCGAGTTATGCGCAAGCTCCACATCACTTGGGAGTACTTCATCAATACGGTTATTCTGCCCGTCACCAAAACTTGGATGACTGTGTCCGTGAGGGTTTACGGACTTGTCGCTGGTATCGCAATGTAGATTAAAGCTGTTATGCGCCGAACATACACCACACATATTTTCGCTCCCCGTGCTGCATCAATTCTTTGTTAGGCTAATTGAAACTTATTTCGAATTGGTAAGGGATCGTTGACAATTTTAGCGAAAATTGGACTAAAATCTGAACTGATATCAAAATTTGTTTCAGAATTGAACGATTTGATAATAGTTTTGCCAACAAACTCCTAAATTATAAAGAAAGTGAGCATTTCCAGTTTTTCTTATGCACGCGGCAGAACCTCACATTTTCAATATTTTATGCGTGGGATAGATCTTTGAAAATTTCAGGAAATAAATTTTATCGTATCATCTCCGGAAGATTTCTATGGATTCCTTCAGACGTCCGCCTTAATCAGAAACTCTATCAAGAATTGGCCATGACAATGGGATTTTATTAGCTATAAAGTGCAATTTTGAATTTAGAAATGTTAGTTGATGTGTGTATGGGATATTGTGATATAAGCACTGAATGTTAATGATATTGACATCAAATCAGTGTTTCATATAAGAGTGCCACAATTGTTGAATTGTCCAATCAGTAACGTGTGGGTTCAGTCGTTGGAACGGTTTTTTGCCCAATTTTTATTTTACCTTTTTTCCGAGCGATATGTTAGTTAGTTAACCTAGGTACACAGAAAAATCGAGTGAAAGTCGGTTAGATGAAACTTCAACAGCGTATGCTTCGACTTGTTACAACGAGTGATGAAAAGATACCTGTGCAGAGCACTGGTAAGACATCGGTTCAGTTGAAGGAAGGCAATCATCGATTTTCAATCTCTGAAGTTGATGTACAAGCGGATCGAATTTTCTTAAACACGCGCAAAGTCTTTTTTATCTTTGTAATACTACCGACAATTATCACCGCGTTCTATATGTATGTGATAGCTGTTGATCAATTTAGAAGCCAAGCTAAGATTTTGGTACAAAGTTCCCAAAGTAGTACAAGTTTTGGGGGTTTATCTACATTTTTGGAGCAATCTGGCCTAGCAACATCTTTATCCGACACTTATGCTCTAGCGGAGTATCTCAACTCTCGTGACGCTTTGGAGGATCTGAACAAAAAAATTGAATTCAAAGAAATGATGCAACACGAAAATGCTGATTTTATTGCTCGATATCCTGGATATGAGTTTTCCGATTCATTTGAGAGCTTATATGATCACTATCTACGAAAATTGATCGTAGAAATAGATCAAACAACCAACATAGTCTCGATTTCAGCTTTTGCTTTTACAGCTGAAGATGCGCAAGAGATTACCGTTGCAGCACTCGAAATAGCTGATGAGTTCATAGATAATCTAAATGCGAAATCACTTTCAGATGCACTGGAGTTAGCTCAAAGCGGTGTAGATAGGGCGGAACAAAAAGCAAAAAAAGTGCAACTTGAATTGACGGCACTTCGACGTCAAAGGGAAATAATTGATCCAGAAGCTGATTTAAAAATAATAAATGAAGTTATGGTAAATTTGTCTCAATCTCTAATTGAGGTTGAAGGTCGAATTTCTGATTTGAAACGCGCAGCTCCTAATGCGGGAACGATTAGATCCCTTGAAAGGCAACGTGAATTCTTGGCAAATCAGATTCAAAAATATAAAAACCAGCAGACCAGTCAATCTAGCGAACAAACTTTAGCAATAGCTCTAGAAAAATTCTCAGAATTGGAGCTGGAAGCAGAGTTTGCTGTGAAAGCCCTAGAGGCCGCGCATGTTTCTTATGAGTCTGCAAGAACAGAAGCATTAAGAAAGCAAATATATCTCTCCCGTGTTGTAAATCCGAATCTAAGCGATGATTCACATTATCCAGAAAGACTTAGGGCTACACTGGTAGTTTTCGCCATTATGATGGGTATTTTTTTGATTGCTTGGTTGTTCCTAGCTAATTTAAGGGAACATGCTGAATGATGAATTCGCAGGGGTCGTTGCAAGCGAAGAAAGCTCCTCTTCGAGAAACGCTGGCTATACAAAATGCCGTTATTGGTGGGCTAATTATGCGTGAAATATATGCTCGCTTTGGCCGTGACAATATTGGTTTTCTCTGGATGATTGTAGAGCCCGCACTGTTTACGACAGGAGTCATATGCTTATGGGCTCTTTCGAATGCTTCTAATCATAGCGAGACACCACTTGTGCCATTCTTATTGACGGGCTATATGCCACTACTAGTTTACCGGCATGTAGTTGCAATTTCATTGCGATGTATGCAAAGTAATTTTTCTTTGTTGTACTACCGTAGAGTTACTGTACTTTCTATATATTTTTCAAAATTTGCAGTAGAAGTGGTGGGAACAATTACATCGTTTGTTATCTGTATGGTATATTTTTCTATTTTCGATTTAGTTAGGATGCCGCACGACATTGGGCTTATGATTGCCGGATGGTCATTGTATATTTGGTTTAGTATTGCCTTAGCAATTCTAATTGGAGCGCTTAGCGAACGTGCTGAAATAGTAGAGAAAATTTGGGGGCCCACCAGCTATATTTCTATTCCGACGACGGGTGCGTTTTTCATGCTTTATTGGCTACCCGGAGAAGCAAGAGAAGTACTTTTGTATTTCCCACTCATATCTGCAAGTGAAATGATAAGAGGTGGGTACTTCGGTCCCAAAGTTCCGGTTTTTTACGATGCGGGATATGCCATTGCTGTGTGTTTTTGCCTAACAGTTTTAGGAATGTATTTTCTAAAATCGGCTCGTCGGTATTTGGAAATTGGATGATTAGAGTCGTAGATTTAGTTAAAGAATACCATGTGGGAAACTCCCACAAACGGGTCCTTGATAAAG
>CAWUJF010000374.1:0-4058 GCA_963922405.1 uncultured Hyphomicrobiales bacterium
AGTCGTAATCATCGGCAGAAACTCCCCGAAGGGTGGGTCAAGGTGGGCAGCCAAAACTGCCAGCATCAGGCTTTGCCGCGGGTCATGACGACCTAGCGGACAGAAAGCGTCACAGACATTGTCTGTGCCAACAGCAACGGATACTCCAGCGGCTTTGAGTTCTGCCAGCCTGGTCAGGCCCCTCCGATCAGGCGTTCCTGATGTGCGACCTTGAAGATAGAGGTTCGTAGCCGGAAGACTGGCGACATGGATGCCAGATCGGGCAATCTTGTCGATCACCTCGTCGCAATCCCTACCGTCCAGGTTCATCAAACTGCAAGCATGCCCACAAAGGACGGGACCAGAAAATCCTGTTTCCAGAGCAATTTCTGCGATCAAACCAATACCATTAAGCCCATCAACCAGACCTTCATCCACATGAAAGTCGAGGGCAAGATTATGCTTTTCAGCGGCAAGGAATGCGGCATGGATCCCCGCCCTTCGGTCTTTCTGATCAAAAACAAAGACACCCATCACATTGCTTTTGGCTGCAATCATCCTGGCCAGAGTTTCAGCGATCTCTGGTTCAACTAAATCATCCACTCCAATCAAGGGTGACACTTGTAGTTCAATTTGATTCTCATAGTCGCAAGCAAGCTCTGTAAGCACATCCCACCCTATCGGTGGTTGTAAGATTTCAGACGCACCGCTCCAGTCCACGTGACTGCGAGCAGCGCCGCAGCCTGATGCAATTAATTCTTCCAGACCACGAGATGCCCGTTGATGGATATCCTCTTGTGTCCACAGCTCCTTGTCAGCACGTTGCGCCTCAATCGCTGCAAACAGATCTCCACCAACAGCTGGCATCCGGGCAACAGTATGACATTTATCGAGATGAACGTGGCATTCCGCTAGCCGCGGCAATACCATTCTGGGTATTGGGTTTGCGTGAGCGGGATCACGCATACCAACAACCCTTGTGTCGCAGACTAAAAGATCGCCATAAAGACAATCACCATCAACTTTGCCACCGAACGCGTCAGGGTTTCGCAGCATGCTGATCGGCACGCGAACGCTTTCGAGAACTTTCGGGTGTTGAGCCAGGACCGTCATCTACGTGTCCTTCTGTGATCAAAGTTTGCAAATTCGATCAGGAATTCCGCAAACCCTTCAGCCGCGCTTTCGAGTAGTTTCTCCCCCTTCTCTGCTGTAGCTTTTGCGGCATTGCCGCAGGCTCCATGTTCGTTCAAGTCTTCAATGATCCATCCAGGTTTTGCCGGTTGGCCGGTGAGTCCGATATGTTTGAAGGAATTCTCCCAATCCCGCATTGCCGGTTCAAAGTATTTTGCAGCTGACATATCAACCAGATCCGGGCGAACTGCGAGCATGGCTGAGGTTTCCAATTCACCAGCATGCAAATCATAAGTGATCGAGTTTTCATCCATTTCAGCTGGCACTTTGGTAAAGCCGAACCATGAACAAGCCACAGCAATCATTTCGTGGCGAATGCGTAAATCACGCGCGGCGTTGTCTAAAACCGCATTGTTACCGCCATGTCCGTTAAACAGAACCAGTCGTGATACGCCTGTGCTGGAAACTGATGACCCGATGTCACGTATTGCTGAAAGTAGCGTATCAACCGAGAGGCTCAGTGTGCCTGGAAAGTGATCATGCTCGTCACTTTTGGTGACAACAAGTGTGGGTAATACAAGCACGTTCTGGTCCTGCTTTAAGCGTCCCAAAGTCCGCTCAATCACCGCCTCCACGAGATCTCTGTCGACTGACAGCGGAAGGTGTGGACCATGTTGCTCTATGGCGCCAATAGGAAGGACAGCCACGAGGTCTTCAGGCAGATCCTGAAATTGCGTAGTGATCAAATCTGCCCAATATCCGCTAAGGCTCACAACACACCTCTTCCGTTAGTTACATAGCAGAAAAAATGGGCGTGCCCTGTGCCCGCTTTGAATCGGAAAGGTATTAACAACGGCTCGAAACAGAGCCGGTCACAGATGTCCAAGCGCCAGTGTTCAACAGGCCATCCTGCGCACCGCAGTGGTCGCACAAAAAATCCCATCAAAACCTCCCATATGTTAGGTTTCGTATGGCCCTTTTTATGATCTGTGCCAGAGATAGTATTATTATTTGCAAAAAACATTTAGCTTGGCAAGCGTGTTCTAACTTGGATCAAACGGTATGGATATAAAGGCATTGACGCCATCTGGAATACGAGAACCTTTTGCTCGCTACGCACATGGCGTTGAAATCCCAGCAGGCTGGAGAATTGTTCGCACCTCTGGTCAACTTGGAATGCGTGTTGATGATACTATTCCTGAAGACGCATACGAGCAGGCAAAAATATGTTTCCAGAACATTCTTGAAATTTTACAACTTGCCGAAATGGATGCAGGCGATGTTGCCCATGTTTCAGCCTTTGTGACCCATCGTGATCATATAAGTGGATACATGCGCGCCCGTGATGAGTTCATGGCAGAAGTCTCACGACCCCCGGCCTCCACACTTGTAATTGTTAGTGGCTTCACGCGACCGGAATTCAAGGTTGAAGTGGAAGTAATGGCCGCCGCTAAATGAACGGTCAAAAACGCACAACTCACAAATCTTTCTTTACACATATTGTCTGATGTACCAATGCGGATGGTATGTGATCTCTTCCTCATTTGGACTGTTGGTAATGCAAAAGGCAATTGATACCAGACAGGACATTATTGTTTCATCACATAGCTGAGCTTGACCTGATATTTTCCGTCTTCAACCACTGCTGGACCTTCAGAACCAGATTTTTTGGTGAAACCGGTTTGGACAGATAATCATCCATGCCGGCGTCGATACAACTTTCCATATCACCCTTGAGCGCATGTGCTGTTACACCCACTATCGGAATACGATTCAGGTTTTTCTGGGACTCAAATTCGCGGATTGCAACGGTTGCCTCCTTACCGTTCATCTCCGGCATGGAAACATCCATCAAGATCAGTCGTGGCTGCTGAACCTTGTAGGCAGCGAGCGCAAGACGGCCATTTTCTACAAGTTTGTAGTTTAGACCGGTCTCTTCGAGTATCTGACGAAAAACAATCTGGTTCACCTGATTATCTTCTGCAACCAGAATGTCGAGCTGTTGAGGTTCGGAGACTACAGAGGCAAATTGTGATTTTGTGACTTGTGGGGCATCCCTTTGCGCAGCTTCGTTGCGGGAGACAATGCCGGCCTGGTTATCAGCCACCACCTGAAGGATGGTCTCAAGCAGATGCGAGGAACGCGTCGGCTTGGTAAGGTTTGCCTCTGCTCCAAGCCCGTTGAGTTTTTTGTTGGCCTCCGCGCTATCGACTGAAGTCAACATCACGACGGGTAAATGGCTCAGTGCTGGATCTTCCCGCATTATGCGAAGAACCTGTGCACCGTCCATTTCAGGCATCTGATAGTCAAGAATAACAAGGTCTAGTTTGATGCCGTTTTCACAAGCGGCCCGCATGACAGCAAGCGCCTCAACACCACCGGTGGTCGCAGCACTGTCGAACTTCCAGGCTGTCATCTGCTCCGAGAGAATGGAGCGGTTAACCTGATTATCATCCACAATCAGAATTCGTGCACCGGATAGATCACCCGGGATAACGCGTTCGGAAGCCATTTCTCCATGAACCGGTAATTCTATGTCAAACCAGAATGTGGAACCCTCGCCAATCGTGCTTTCAACCCCGATCTCACCTTCCATCAGCTTAACGAGCGATGAGGATATGGAAAGACCAAGACCGGTCCCTTCATGTTTCCGGGTTGCGGAAGTATCAACCTGCGAGAACTTCTGGAAGACCTTATCGCACTCCTCTTCGGGAATGCCGATCCCGGTATCCTCGACCGAGAATTTCAGCTTAACTGAGCTCGCATCAGGTTTCTCGACCACTTCACCTGTAACATTGACATAGACATGCCCCTTCTCGGTGAACTTCACCGCATTGCCCATCAGATTGGTCACAATCTGGCGAATACGACCCACATCACCAACCATCATCTCTGGTAATTTCGGATCCACGCGGACGATGAGTTCCAGGTCTTTCTCTGCCACTTTG
>CAWUJF010000375.1:0-4038 GCA_963922405.1 uncultured Hyphomicrobiales bacterium
TCGGTCAGAACCGTAACGACGGTCACCAATAATATCACAACCGCATCGGTAACCGGGATCCTGCGCAGGATAAGTAGGCTTTGCCAGGCAAAAGTTCCGATAACTACCATGAACATGACACCCACCAAGGCTGCCAATGGAATCTGTTCGATCAGGCTTGATGCGAACAGAATGAAACACAGCAAGAACAAGGCAGCAGACGTACCGGAAATGCGGGTGCGGCCTCCTGACTTAACATTGATCATGGATTGGCCGATCATCGCGCATCCACCCATTCCACCGAAAAAGCCCGTGACTGTGTTTGCCGCACCCTGCGCGAGGCATTCCTGAGAGGCGCCGCCACGTTGTCCGGTGATTTCGCCTACCAGGTTGAGTGTTAATAGGCTTTCTATCAATCCGATTGCCGCGAGAATGACCGCATAGGGCAGGATGATTTTCAGGGTTTCCAAATTCAATGGAACTGCCGGGATGTGGAGTTCAGGAAACCCGCCAGAAATTGAAGCCAGGTCACCTACTCTGGGGACTTCAATTCCGGTAAGAACAACTAATCCGGTTACCACTCCGATACCTGCGAGCGGGGCCGGGACGATACGTGTCAGTTTCGGAAACACGTAGATAACGCTCATGGTCAGGGTTACCAATGCAAGGGTCAGGATCAATGGTAGGGTATCCATCCACTGCTGTGTTCCGTCTGGGCCTGTTTCTTTGAACTGTGATAGCTGGGCCATGAAAATCACAATCGCCAAGCCATTTACAAATCCCAGCATTACGGGGTGAGGCACCAATCGGATGAATTTTCCAAGTTTGAATAAACCTGCAAGAATTTGCAGAATTCCCATCAACACGACGGTCGCAAAGAGGTATTCTACACCATGTTGGGCAACCAGGGACACCATGACCACAGCCAATGCACCGGTTGCACCTGATATCATACCCGGGCGTCCACCAAACAATGCAGTTATCAGACCCACGAGAAAAGCTGCATAAAGGCCTACCAGCGGGTGAACGCCTGCTACAAACGCAAATGCAACAGCTTCAGGAACCAAGGCGAGCGCAACTGTTAGCCCGGCCAGTATTTCTGTTTTGAGCAATGACGGGGAGAATGAGCCGACTTTGAATGGTTTCTTGTCAGCAATGGTTAAACGTTCTGCAAAAGCAGCCAGCGTGAATTTGGACATTTATGGAGTTTATTTCGTTGGATAATAAAGGGAGGAACAAGTCTGCCCATAAATCAGTAATGCGAGTTTTCTGCAATGAAAATTTTCTGAAAACAACATAAAGTCTGTTTCAGAAGAAATTGAATTGTCATTTGGAAACTTTCGACTGAAATTAAGGTAACTGATTTTCTATGGAGGAATTTCTATGTGCGAACTGTTTGCAATGACCTGTTCTGAGCCGGCCTCTATCACCTATTCTCTTAATGAGTTCGCGTTACATGGCGGGCAAAAATACAAGAACAATTCCGGCTGGGGAATTGCTTATTTCCGGGACAGAGATGCACTTACGATAAAAGAGCCGGAACCTGCCAGTGACAGCCCATGGGTGGATTTTATTGCAAAACAGGGTGTGCAGTCTGATTGTGTGATAGCCCATGTGCGTCTTGCCACGCTTGGTGAACCTTGTATGGAAAACACCCATCCATTTCGTCGTGCGCTTGGGCGTAGAACTCATATCTTTGCCCACAACGGAACGCTTCACGATATCCACGATGATGTGGATATGACTGAGCTAAAGTATATGCCGATTGGGAGCACTGATTCTGAACTCGCCTTTTGTGTATTGATGGAACGTATGCATTCGCTCTGGCGTGAGAACGATGACCTTCCAGAGATAGAGGCGCGTCTCGACATTTTTGCCGGTTTTGCTTCCGAAATGGCAGAACGGGGAAGTGCTAATTTCCTTTATAGCGACAGCGATGCACTGTTCGTTCATGGCCATCGTCGAATTTATGAAGAAAATGGCGGTTTTTCAGAGCCAAGGGCTCCAGGGCTGTCCATGCGAAACTGTGTGGCTTGTCAGGAGGGTCCGGAATGGGATGTGGCTGGGTGCCATATTTCCATGGGACACCAGAAAACCATGCTGTTTGCTTCTGTCCCATTGGATGAAACAGGTTGGGACCCACTGCCTGAACGCACCGCAATCGCAGCGCGTGGCGGTGAGGAAATTGCCCGGGTAGCTACCTGAACTTATTTTGCTGCCGTGACCCGGTAGATCCCGCCATCACCGGAACCTGTCATGAACCAGAGGTGCCCATCCGGGAAAGAGCGAACGTCACGAACACGGTCATATTCGCCTTCGAATAACCGTTCTTCATGTACTATTTTCTCGCCGTCCACTTCCAGGCGCACAACCATTTCAGCTCTCAATGCGCCCAAAAACAGGTCACCCTTCCATTGAGGAACCGCGTTTCCGGAATAAAAGTCGAACCCTGAAGGGGCGATCGATGGATCCCAATAGTAAATCGGTTGTTCAAAGCCTTTACCCTTTGTGCCTATGCCGATTTTTGCGCCGGAATAGTGCGTTCCGTAAGAGATTTGCGGCCAACCGTAGTTTTTTCCGGCCCGGGCAATGTTGATTTCATCTCCGCCTCTCGCGCCATGGGACAGGGTCCAAAGTTCGCCGGTTTGTTCATTCAAGGTCGCTCCCTGTGGGTTTCTATGGCCCACAGACCAGATTTCCGGGGAACCCTTTTTATTGCCAACAAAGGGGTTATCAGACGGTATGTCACCGGTTGATGTGAGGCGAAGGACAGAGCCAGCTGAATCCTGAGTGTTTTGTGCTCTGGGGCGTTCTCCCCGGTCACCGATCGTAAAGAAAATGTTGCCTGCGCGATCCTGAACGATTCGCGATCCGAAGTGTTGTCCAGCTCTTGTTTTCTTCTTTTGTGTGTAGAGCTTCTTCACATTTTGCAGGGCTGGCTTGTTGCCATTTACCAATGTGGCACTGGCAAGTGCCGTTCCGGCGCTGCGCAGGATGCCGGGGTCAGAATAAGTGAAATATATCTTGTTATTTTCGCTGAAATTACGGTCCAGAACCACATCCAGTAAGCCACCTTGACCAAAGGCCCAAACATCGGGAACATTCGCCACTTTTCTTTGTTTTCCAGCGTTCGCAGGGTCAGCAATTACCATATCGCCACCGCGCAGTGTGACCAGTAATTCGCCATTTGGTAACATGGCCATTGCCCAAGGGCTGTCCAGGCCGGAGACCATCTGTTTTACCTCAATTTTGCCTTTATCCGTATCAAAGATGCGTGCTTCCTGGGCTAGGGAGCCACATGTGGTTGTTAACACTGTTATAAATGAAATGGCCCAAGACTTGCGCATTATGCTATCCTCTGCGAGAATTAAAGGGTGAATAGTATTTAGTTGCCTGCGTATGAGACCACCTATTGGATAAGGATATAGGTTACGGCA
Organism: uncultured Hyphomicrobiales bacterium; assembly: GCA_963922405.1. Taxonomy (GTDB): domain Bacteria; phylum Pseudomonadota; class Alphaproteobacteria; order Rhizobiales; family Rhizobiaceae; genus JAALLB01. Next base: position 3,417 of record CAWUJF010000375.1, read on the forward strand.
TTATGAATACCAACCAGCACATCACGGAGAATTCATTCCTTGAGAATGCTGATAACACGGTTCTCCTGGAACGACGCGAAGCGAAACAGGAAGGTGTTCCGCTTTTTGCCTCCCATTGGCACATTTTCATTCCGAGTATTGTTATCCTGACCGTATATTCTGTTGCCTGGGTCATGATGACGGCGACCGGTAACAGTGAAACTCATTTAGCCAGACTTTTCATAGTGGTTATGGCAGTTGCAGTGCCGCTTCTGGCAGCCCATGCCTTCCTTCGGTATCAAACTATTCGCGTTCAAGTGAGCGATGGGCATGTTTTTTGTCATTCCGGCTGGCCGAAAGAATTTCCGGTTGATGTGCCACTTTCTATTATTTCAAAAGTGGAAGTGAAACGGGGACTGTTTGGAAGGGTATTTAACGCCGGTACACTTGTGTTACATCTGGTACCACAGGGGTCACTTTCAGTGGCTGATCTGGGTCAACCGTTCGCTGCAAAACAGGCAATTGAAGAAGCAATTGCGGAACAATCAAGTCTTTAATATTTCAGCGAATTTCATGAATGCCGACTGAGAAAATGATTTCTCCTGAGGGCTCATCACCTGTTCCGGCCGATCTGATGATATTG
>CAWUJF010000376.1:0-4035 GCA_963922405.1 uncultured Hyphomicrobiales bacterium
AGACGTGTGCTCTTCCGATCTACTGGTTTTCCTTTTCCAGCTGCTTGCGACGTTTGGCGGCTTCTTCCGAGGTTATGTCTCCGGCGCGCAGTTCTGAATCGATGCTCATCTGGCGACCGGGCAAGGCATCCAGTGTGAAGCGTGCGGCAACCTCTGCCACCCGTTCGGAACCCTTCGTGATAACAATAAACTGCACTGTGGTGATGATCAGGAAGATCACCAGACCCACAATTACGCTTCCCTGGGTCACGAAATTGCCGAAGGTTTCAACGATTTCACCGGCATCGGCCTGTGACAGGATCATTCGGGTCGTGGAAATGGAGACCGCCAGCCTGAAGGTGGTTGCTATCAGGATGATGGCTGGGAACGCCGAAAAATCATCCGGTCGTTCCAGATAGACCGCCACAACCAGGATCATCACAGTAAGGCTGATGCTCAGTACAATCAGCGTATCAATCAGGAATGTGGGTAAGGGAACAATCATCACCAGGATGATCAGCATCAGCATTGCAACGAGTGCGATATCCTGACGGCCCTTGAAGAAATTCAGAAACTTGTTCATGCCCGCATCCTCCCGCTACAGAACGCACGGAACCGGCTGAACCATGATTTTGCTTCGTCGAAACGGTTCTTGCGGAATGAAACAAGGCTGCGATAGAGCATCATGATACCGCTGGACGGGTTATCAGATCCACTCATATTAAGCGCATCAAGTTCATCCAGAATGATTTCTGCCTGATCCCAATGTTCGAGCTTGATCAAGGCAAGCGCCAGTATCCGGCTTGCTTCCGCATTTTCGGGATTTAGCTTTCTGATCATGGTCAGATAAGGCACTGCTTCTGCCGGGCGACCGTAACGGATCTGCACGGCTGCCAGCGCCATCAATGTCAGTTGATCGCCCTGGGAAAGAACGTTTCTCGTGTGAACAGAACCTACCTGCTCAGTCTTCATGGCTACCGAAGATTGCGCTTCGTTTTGCTTCCGGTTCGGTTGAGCCGGATGTGGGGCCATTGACGTATTGCTGTTGGTTGCAGAAGGCTCACTTCTGACAGGCGCATTGTTGGCCTGTGTTTCTACCTGAGATACAAATTGCTGTAATGCCATTATGCCGTCCCCCGCAGATTATCAGCCTCTGTTTGCCCGCCCTTGACCAGCAACATGCGGCGCACCTGCTCTTTCAGCATCATTTTACAAAGCACAGACGTATCATCTTCACCTGCCTGCTCTTCGAAATTCTGAATGGCAACGAGTATCCGGGAGAGATCCCCGATCAGTTGTTCGCGCTTGGCGCCCATGAGCGGTTGCAGGTCTGCTTCGGAGATGTCCTTGATGGATGAGAATTTCTTTTCGCGCTTGGCGCGCGTCTTCAGATCTTTAAGTGAGCGTTGATTTATCCGCCAGTTTCCACCAGTAACGGAGGCAGGACCGACCTTTGCGGCGCTGGTCTGGGGACTGGCTTCCACAAGGTGCGGAGATGAGGGTGTACGCGTTTCAATGCGGGACATTGATGCCTCATGACTTGAAGATACATTTAACTAGGCACATAGGTGCAATTTTCATGCCATGATGGATTATGACGCTGCTCTTTCGCAGTTCGCTGCCCTAGTAAGTGAGCGACACCACTGCGCCATCGCGCTCCAGCATGATGGAAGCAGAGTTGATATTCACCACGCGCCAGCCGTCCTTGATCTGGGTTCCGATATTGGCGACGCTGCCATCCTTGAAAAACACGGTCGGCTCTTGATCAAGCCAGACGGATTTGATCTGTGGCAGGTTACGATCAACGGTTGTTCTGTTCACATCCCTGATGAGCGGTGGGAAATCACTGGTTGTGTCGTACCACTGCAGAAACGCAGTCCAACGGGGCAGTTCGGCATCCGAAATATTGCCATAAACCCTGATTGATCCATCATTTGTGGAAAGTACGCGAAGCCTGTGATTGAGTTTCAGATCCTCAAGTCTTGTGCGGATCGTCCAGGCAAAGGCTTCAGTGTGCTGCCTTTGCTCGGCATTGGTGGATGCCAGATAGGTCTTTGCTTTTGAAGAAATCGTGTTGTTGAGCGTACTGATGGCGCGCGATCCCGCATCAGCGGCTGAAATTGCAACATCAGACAGAAGCGAATAGCCAACCGGTATCATTGCCAACAGGCAAAGGATTGCCAGAAACCTGACACCCGGTTTTGCATATCTGCGAGGATCAGCAATGCGCATGACGGTGAGTTGCACATCACCAAATGAGACTTCATGGTCCACATCAATCTCGGCGTATTGTCCCACTTCAACAACGGAACCGTCATCCAGTTGCACCGGCATATCAACCGGTTTCACCACAAGCTTGCCCATTATGTTTTTGGGCAGAGTGATTTCCACATGGTGCGGTGCAATCTGTGACCCGAACAGTACCAGGTCATTGTCCTTTGCGGTGCCGATTGCGACTGTACCTGATTTCTGCTGGATCTTTGCTCCGGCATGAACACCGGCCGTGATCTCCACGACATATTCACCGGCATGTTTGATCGTTTCGCTTGCATTCAGCAATACGCTTTGGGGATCAATACTCACATCTGATTTTGATGAATGGTTAGGTGTCATTGTAGCGTTCCAAAACTGGTGTCAGAAAACAATCGGGTTCTTCGAGCGTTAAAGACTTACTGTGGTCTTTGTTTCAGCGCGTAGAGGTCTGCACCTTTTTTTGTGGTGATTGTCAGCGTTTGTGTTGCTTCGCGGATTGCAGAATCGAAAGCCTCGTTTAGCTGATTGTTACCAGCGCCTGCACCTGTCAGGTTTTTGCCGGCTTCGGTTTTGCCTGCTGCATCGATTGGACCAGAATTCATGACTCACTCCGTACTTTTTTCGTCTGCTCTGTATTTATCACGGACCGTTCCGTCAGCGTTGGACTAAAAATACTTACGTATGGCCGTTTCTGACCGGATGGTTAATTCCGCATTCCTGATCACTCATCCACATTGCCGTAGCGGATCACTTTGATGCGCTTGTTACCGGAGTCGATGTTCTTGTTATAAGACTCAGCCAGCAGCTCAATGTTTGCGATGTAGCTGACCGGGCCGTTGACCAGGACCGAGTTGCTTTCCTCCACATAGGAAAGTTCGTATTTGTCACCTTTGATGCCGGCGTCTTTCATGGCGCTTTCCAATTGCTCCATGTCCATCTTGCCCAGATAGATGAGCCTGCTGGCGCTTTCAGAACCAAGCGAAACAAACAGTTGCTTGTTCTGGTAATGCCATTTCAGATCGAACTGAGGTGCGATCTTTTCCATCATTGCGTTGATTTCGATCGGCAGTTGAGTCTTTTTAAGAACGCCGCGAACCCGCTTTGTGAGTTTGATCTCATAGCCATTGCGACGGGCTGCCTGACGCAGAACCTCCGGCAATTGTTGCTCAATGATATAGACCACCGGGGCACTTTGCGCTTCATCACGGATGACCGGCGTTTCGTCTTCGAGGTCCGGGTCATTTGCCCTGAAGGTCCGGATCGTAGTTTCCTTACTATCGAGAGCAGCTGATTGAGTGGGTCGAGGTGTGGGGACAATTTCAGTTGACTGTGCCGTTGTGGTAGCCAAGGCAGCAACGAAGATTGTGAGCGCAGTGAGAATAAGACCGGGAAGGCGAATGCTCTTCATGTTCATTCTCCGATCGCTGTGTCAACGGATGTGAGATCCGGAGCCATCAGACCACCCATGCTGGAGAGGCCAAGAGAACGGGCAATGCGAACGAGATCACTCAGAGTGTTGGAGCTCGTCTTGCGACGGATGTTCAACCGGTGTGTTTCAACCGTGCGTACTGAGAGGTCGTACTTGTTTGCGATTTCCTTGTTACAGAGACCATTGGCCAATAGAGACAGAATTTCCATTTCCCGACTGGTGAGTCCGTATGCGTTGCTCTTTTCTCCCGCAGCGCGATTAACGGAGAAGATTACGTCTGTGAGATTTTCCGAGAAGAAGTTACCGCCTTCAGTGACGGTCTTGACGGCTGCACCATATTCACCGGAAGCTGCCTTCTGGCCGATGAAGCCATC
>CAWUJF010000377.1:0-4026 GCA_963922405.1 uncultured Hyphomicrobiales bacterium
GTTTCAGCTGACATGTAAGGGTCAAGTGAGTCATATGCGTAAGGGAGGTCAGGAAGTTCAAAAGCCATATTCATTCTCCAACATGGGGGCCAAGTTTTTGTTTTAATACCAAATAAGGCTTTCGTATGCATTTGCCAATGGTTAGAACATGATTCAGTTGAAAAATCGGAGGTTGGTCATGTCTTTCAAAGCCTATGTGTTTGATGCTTACGGCACGCTGTTCGATGTGCACTCGGCCGTGTCACGCCATATGGACATTGTGGGCGAGAACCCTGCCCGGGTTTCGGAAGTCTGGCGCAACAAACAGTTGGAATATACCTGGGTCAGAACCTGCATGAGCAAGTATGTGGATTTCTGGGAGTTGACCGCCCAGGCGCTGGACTTTGCACTTGCTGCTGTTCCGGGCAGCAATCCGGACTGCCGCAAAACCCTGCTGGACGCCTACATGACGCTTGATTGTTACCCCGAGGTGCCGGGTGTTCTTAAAACACTGCGCGAGAATGATGCCAAAACCGCGATCCTCTCCAATGGCTCCCCGGAAATGCTTTCAGCTGCGGTAAACTCTGCTGGACTGTCTGACCTGCTTGACCATGAATTCTCAGTAGACGAAATCGGCATATTCAAAACGGAACCAGCGACCTATGCCATGGTCACCAGCGAATATGGCCTTCAGCCGGAAGACGTGGCATTCCAGTCCTCCAACCGCTGGGACATTGCGGGTGCCACTGCCTTCGGCTTCAAATGCCACTGGATCAACCGGACCAACCAGCCGGATGAATACAAGGACCTGGCCCCTGAGAAAATTCTGTCCGATTTGAACGGGTTGGTATCCGGTTAAAGCATCAAACGCCCTGATCAAACCAGGGCTTCGATTATGTCACCCATGGCTTCAGCGCTCATATTTCCATATTTTGTGCCGTTGATGAAGAATGTGGGCGTTGAATTGACCTTGTATTTGTCTGCCGCGTTTTTCTGGATTGCCAGCACGTTGTCGAGCAATTTCTGATCCTGCAGGCATGACTGGAAACTGTCTCTGGAGAAACCGGCCAGTTGGGCGATCTTGAAGAGTTCCTCAACCACATTGCCGCGTTTCCAGACCGCCTGTTTTTCGTAAAGCACATCGATCATGGAGAAGTATTTTTCCTCGCCCGCGCAATGGGCAAGCATGAAGGCCGCTGCTGCTGCTGGGTCAAACGGAAACTCGCGCAGATAGAATTTTGCAATGCCCTGATCAATGTATTTAGCCTTGACTGCCGGATAATGGTTCTTGTGCCAGGCGCGGCAATGGGGGCAGGTCATGGAGGCGTATTTGATGATGGTAACCGGTGCGTTTGGATCACCCTTGATGTGCTCACCCAAGGGACCCGGATCCATCAATGTGTCGAGATTGGCGAGCGCTTCTTTCGCTCCAAAAAGTTCGCCGGAAAACGGTGATTTGGCCAGCCCCCCGACGGCGGTGATACCCATGGCTGAGAAAAGTGGTAATGCGGTACGGCGTGTAATGTTCATTGGTCTATAACTTTCTGTCAAAATTGTTGTTTGAGACGGCAGGAGGTCATTCCTCTTCATCGTCCTTTTTGCATGGTTTGGCGGTGGAAAATCCGGGATAGTATTTTCCCAGATGTTCCAGCTCCGCCATTGAGAAGCCGATTGAAACGGCAGTCGCTTCAAAACTCGGCTTCCCGGCTTTTTGGTAATCATGGCGTTTGCCCAGCAGTTCTTCCTTTGCCGATGACCCCTTCTCCCTGAGATGTAATTTTGCTCTCTCGGTCATCGCTGCCTCACGTCACCACAATTGGTGAGTTCGTCTTGATGCGATCGTAGAGATCCACCACATCCTGGTTGATCATGCGCACGCAACCGCTGGATACCGCCTTGCCGATGGTCCAGTATTCCGGTGAACCGTGAATGCGGTAGAGCGTGTCCTCATTGCCCTGGAAGATGTAGAACGCACGCGAGCCAAGCGGGTTTTTGAGACCCGGTGGCTGGCCACCATTGCGGACGCTGTATTTCTCCAGCTCCGGCTGGCGGGCGATCATCTCATCGGGCGGGGTCCATTTCGGCCACTTCTGCTTCCATGCGATCCGCGCCCTTCCCGACCACTCGAAACCCGCACGTCCAAGCCCCACGCCGTAGCGCATGGCCTTCTGATTTCCCTCCACCAGGTAGAGGTAGAATTTGGATGTGTCGACCACGACCGTGCCGGGCTTCTCCTTTGTGCGGTAGGTGACCCGGCGGCGAAGGAACTTCTTGGGCACCTTTTTCAAATCAACCGCGGGAATCGGAAACCGTTCATTGGGCAAGGCTGCGTATTGGGATTTGTTGGCGCGTGAGAGGGGCGCTTCAGATGAAGTGCCCTCCCGCCGCCTTGTGAAAGTGCAGCCCGACAGCCCCAAACCGGCCAGTGCCGCTGAGGAACCGATGAAACGGCGCCTTGTCAGTTTCATTTCACCGGTCATAGAACAACCACCTTTGTGCCAATCGGAACCCGTTCGTAAAGGTCTTCCACATGGTCGTTGAACATGCGGATGCATCCTGCAGAGACCGATCTTCCGATGGAACTCGGCTGGTTCGTACCATGGATCCGGTAATAGGTGTCGCGCTTACCCTTGTAGAGATATAGCGCCCTTGCACCTAGCGGGTTGTTAGGTCCGCCAGGCAGGCCCTTGGCATATTTGAGATATTTCTTAGGCTCGCGGCGGATCATATTGTCCGTCGGTCGCCAGCTTGGCCATTCTGCCTTTCTGGCAATGGTGGCGGATCCCTTGAACGCCAGGCCAGCTCTACCCACACCAACGCCATAGCGTCTGGCGCGGCCGAACCTGCCGGTGAGATATAGGAAATGATTGCGTGGATCGACCACGATCATTCCGGGTCTGTACCCCCTGAACCGGACGTTTTGCGGATTATATTTCGGGTTAATCTTGAACTTTTTCTTGGCAGCCATCGCCGTTGACGGCGTTGCAACCGTTGCGGCAATTCCTGCCATCACAAAATTTCTGCGAGATAACATAATCTACTCCAATCTTTCTGCAGACAAACGTGTGCTCCCTGCCCGGCCCAATGCGGATCAGGGATTGTCAAAGAAAGATCAGGAGATGGGGGGCCTTAAAAACCTGTCAGGTTCTAACGTGCCGATGTCTTGCGCCAATGTCAGGCGGATTTTGTTGCCATAGCCCTGAGGCGAAGACAGTGCGGAAATGGTAGAGATGCAGTTGTCACCGAGGCATCGTGGATTTTCGAAGTCTGATTCTTCGCTTTCACCGTCGCAGCATTGCTCGATACCGGCTTTAATGACGTCCTGCGAGGCGGCGATTTCGAGGGTCGCCCGGTCATTGTAATTTTCAACGAGCTTATTCACGCCGCCAGCAGCAAGCGCAAACGCTACAATTACCATGACAAGTACAGCTCTAATCATCACTACCTCTGATATGTAACAAGTATCATAATTTGATTAAGCTGTTTTCACATTTTTGTTATCTGAGCGGATTTTCCATGGAAAAAACGCCTGTTTCCGGTGTGCGCGAACAGGGTGACTAAGGTCCCCACAAGGCGGGATCCATCCAGGGTTTGGGTAACTTCAACTGACCTGATTCTAACGGTTGACGCGCTGCCAGGGTAACGGACTGCCAGGCATGGGCCCATTCATCCGGCATGGGATAGGGTGGAGAAACCGCACGCTCGGCCTCAAATCCGAAACGGCTGTAATAAGCTGGATCCCCCAGAACGAAAACCTGATTGATCCCTCTCGCCTCCGACCGTTTGAACCCTTCCCGCACAAGCATGCCGCCGATCCCTTCGCTTTGGTGCGAAGGCAGAACGCCAAGCGGGGCCAGCAGCGCTCCATCGGCGTTTCCTTCTGTCGTAGCGCAATCGGTGAAGATGATATGCCCAATCAGATCATCCTGATCGAAGGCTACCAGCGACAGAACACCATCACCCAGTTCCAGCAATTGGGAGACCACCGGCCGCAATTCCTCAGCGGGATAAGCCAGCGGATAAAGCGCGAGAACCTCCGCTGTATCG
>CAWUJF010000378.1:0-4024 GCA_963922405.1 uncultured Hyphomicrobiales bacterium
AATCGTCATCGGGCACGCGTCCTGCGATCAGTTTGGAACCCGCTTCGGTTACGAGACCTTTGGTGTCAAACAGGTCTTTCCAGGAAATGGGAACGCCATCAAGCGGGCTAGCCAACGCGCCATCCTGCTGGCGTTTCCTCGCGGCTTCAGCCTCCGCTCTGGCGCGGTCATGGGTGACCATGGTGAAAATGTCATCCCGGGCTTCGTGATTATCCATTCTCTCCAATGTGGCTTCAGTTAGCTCGACCGGATCGGTTTTCCCTTCTGCTATTTCCCGACCCAATTGCGCTGCTGATTTTTGAGGAACCACATTACCCATACTATTTCCCTTCGAATACCGGTTTTTGTTTATTGAAAAATGCCTGAATTGCATTGCGGCAATCTTCGCTCTCCGTCAAGGGTTGTTGCAGTTCTGCTTCAAGGTTGATTGTTTCAGAAAGGGTAAGTCCGTTCATCTGACGCATGATCTCTTTCACCGCTCGTTGGGAAAGAGGTGCGCCATCGGCAATTTTCTCTGCCTTGGCAATTACAAATTTATCGAGTTTTTCTTGCGGCACTACCGCGTTGCAAAGCCCGTAGTCCAGGCATTGTTGAGCGGTCAATCTACCGCCCTCGACAATTAATTCAAAAGCTTTTCGTGGCCCGAGCGCGTGATAAAGATGCCAGTGCAATCCGCCATCCGGCACTAATCCAATCGCCGCAAATGCAAGATATGCGTAAGCATCTTCTGCCATGATTGTCATGTCACAAACGAACGCCAGTGCGGCACCGATACCAGCTGCAGAGCCGTGAACCTGAGCCACGAAGATTTTTGGTGAATCATGAATAGCCATCATGATGGGCTTGTATTCTTCGATCAGCTCGTTTTCGATGCTGCGTTCCAGGCCTTCACCCAGATCGGCCCCGGCGCAAAAACCACGGCCTGCTCCCTTGATCCGTATGACCCGGATGTTTTCATATGCTTCTGCCAGTTGAATTGCCGCCAGCAAATCCTTGAGTAATTGCTGGTTGAATGAGTTCAATGAATCTGGCCGATTTAACTCAATCGTCGCTACTCTGCTCTGGAGATCGCAGTTTAATACTTCAGATTGCATGATGGTCCTCCTAGGGGAAGTTCACAACAGAATTCCGTCACTTGCAAGCGTTTCCAGCTCTTCATCGCTGATGCCCAGTTCTTTCAGCAGTTCAATTCCGTTTTCACCTGATTTTGCGGCCGGTGAACCGGCTTCTGTAACCGTGCGATCAAACCTGGGGGCTGGGCTGGTCTGGGTGACGCCCTTTTGCTCAAAGAACGCCTTTCTTTCCACATTATGAGGATAGGATGCAGCCTCTTCAAAAGTCAGCACCGGGGCAACGCAGGCATCGCTACCCTCGAACAATTGAGCCCATTCATCTCGCGTTTTAGAGGCAATCGTTTCCTCAAAAAGATTATGCAGATATGGCCATTGGTGTTTGTCATGCTGCTTGGATTTCAATTCGGGATCGAGTTCCAGCAGGCTGATAAACTCGGCAAAGAACTGGTCTTCGATGCATCCTACTGAAAGATATTTATCGTCAGCGGTTGTGTAGCAACGGTAATAAGGGGCGCCACCATCGATGAAATTGTCTTCGCGTTCCCTGGTCCAGAGCCCCTGCACAAGCATGGTCTGGACAAGGCCCATCATGGCCGGAACACCATCAACCATAGCCGCATCCACCACCTGGCCCTTGCCGGAAATACTCCGTTCGATCAGGGCGGCCAGAACGCCCATGATCAGGAACATGGAGCCACCACCATAATCAGCCGCCAGATTGAGCGGCGGAACAGGCGGTTCGCCTTTCTTGCCCATGGCATAAAGAGCACCGGTAATTGCGAGATAATTAAGATCATGACCAGCGGAATGGGAGAGTGGTCCTTCCTGCCCCCATCCGGTCATGCGTCCATAGACAAGACCTTCATTGATCTGGTGGCAGTCTTCCGGCCCAAGACCCAACCGTTCCATGACCCCGGGTCGAAAGCCTTCGATCAGCGCATCAGCCTTTGCGATGAGGGCTTTCAGGAGTTCAACACCTTTGGGGTCCTTGAGGTTAAGCGCGATAGTTTTCTTGCCGCGCCGGTTCACTTCGAGCGAGGTGTCCATGCCCGAATTGCGGTCAATCACAATGACCGTTGCGCCCATGTCTGCAAGTAACTGACCCGCCAGCGGGCAAGGTCCGATGCCGGCCATTTCTATGATGGTGAGTGATTGGAGCGGGCCTGTCATTGCTATTTTTGTATCAACAGGCGAATGCCCAATGCGCCGAGAATGACAGCGGAGAACCGGTCAAGATAAGCTTTTGCAGCAAGGTATCTGCGGCTGATCATCTCTGTGCTCATGACCGTGGCAATGAGTGAATAGCAAATGACCTCCACGACGAAGTGGTTCATGACGATTGCACCCTTTGCCAGCAGAGACAGGTCCGGCGGGAATATTACAATCAGAACCGCGGCTGAGAAGAGCACGGATTTCGGGTTGGCGAGATTTAACAGAAAGCCATCCCGGAACGATCGGCTTGAAGCGCTCTTGTCAGACGGTAAGGGGTTTTTTGCTCCACGCCATGTATTCCAGGCAATGTATAGAAGATAAAGCGCGCCCAGGATTTTCATGGTCACATAAGCCCATGGAAACAGTTTGAAGACGCTTTCAAGACCCAGCAATGCGGCGAGGGTCCACAGTGATGCCATCATGGCAAGACCGATGCCCAGCAGGATGCCGGCCTTTCTTCCCTTTACGATGGATGTGCGCATCGCCATGAGCAAGGCGGGACCGGGGCTCGCGATTGCAGCTAGAAGAGCGATGTTAAAGGCAAGGACAAGTTCAATAGACATTTCGCCAGCCTACTTACTCAAATCCGTCTGCTCAAGTGTTTCTTTCGACTGTTTCAGGATCGGTAACTCAATCGCTTATCTGCGTCATTTGGCAGGTCGTAGTTTGACATTTTGTATCCCGTCACAAGGGTGATATTTAGGGATACAGTTTAAAGTGCAGGCTTGGAAACAACGAAATGGTGGAAGCAGAAAATATCGGAAGAACCAGAAGAGGTGGACGTGGTGCGCGGCGTGAGATGCGGTCGGGTCATGATACGTCCATGCTACCTGCGCTGAAACGCAAGCTTCCGCTTACCGAGCCCATGAACCAGGAGCAGATCGAGAAGATCGACAAGGCTTCACTCGACATTCTGGAAGATGTGGGGGTTATTTTCCGTGATCCGCAGGCGATAGAAGACTGGAAAAAGGCTGGTGCTGATGTGCGCGATGATGACCGTGTGCATCTGGATCGTGGAATGGTGAAAGAGCTTATTTCAACGATCCCGTCGAGCTTTACCTATCATGCCAGGAACCCGGCCAACAACCTGCCATTTGGTAACGATCATTCAATCTTCATTCCCATGACCGGTGCGCCTTATCTGAGGGATATGGAAGATGTGCGTCGCGGACCCACGCTTGAGGATCTGGCCAATTTTCACAAGCTGTCGCACATGCTGCCTGCCATTCATTCCTCCGCCCACCATATCGTAGAGCCCATGGATCATGTGATCTCGCATCGTCATTTGAGGATTACTTACTCATCCATGAAGCATTCGGACAAAACGTTCATGGGCATGACCACATCTCCGAAGCACGCGGAAGATGTGATTGATATGTGCGATATCCTGTTTGGGGAAGGTTACATTGATACCCATCCGGTTGTGACAGGAAACTGCAACGGAAACTCACCGCTTGTCTGGGACGAGGTAATGCTGGGTGCTATGCGTGCATTCTGTAAGCGTAATCAGCCGGTCTTGTGCTCGCCCTTCGTACTTGGCGGTGCCAATACACCGGCATCCACAGCGCCATCGGTAGCGCAGCTTAATGCGTAAGCCCTTTCTGCCCTTGCCTATACGCAGGTGGTGAACAAGGGCTGTCCGGCAATTTACGGGCATTACCTTTCCACCGTTTCTATGAAATCAGGTGCACCCATGGCGGGAACGCCGGAAATCTCTCTGATGAATTTCATGATCGGTC
>CAWUJF010000379.1:0-4008 GCA_963922405.1 uncultured Hyphomicrobiales bacterium
AGGTAAAGATCAATTACAGAGGCTTGCCAACATGCTGGCTGAGCTGGACGGTACTTGCCGCGTCGTACTGATTCATCATCCACCATTTGAAAATGCCACACCGTTTATGAAACGACTGATCGACGCTGACAGGTTTCGCAATGTCATAGCAAAGAGTGGCGCTGAACTGATCCTGCATGGCCACACCCATCTGGACACGCTCACCACAATTGATGGCAAGGGCAAAAAGGTTCCGGTTGTCTGTGTGCCAGCAGCGGGTCAGGCACCTGGTGGCCATAAGCCCGCAGCCGGATACAATATCTTCAATATCGATAAAAAAGACGAACAGTTTTCAATCACACTGGACAAGTTCAGGTATTCAGAAAATTCCGACAAACCTGTCCATACGGGGAATTTTGAACTCTAACCGCTATTGGTGATCCACAACACCATCTCGCGAATCTGACCGAACCAGGCCAGTGCCAGGATTCCCAAACCACCAATGCCAAGACCAATCATCAACCAAACAAAGAGAGACATTGTGGAATGTTGTGGCTTTGTGGAAGCGACAGCAGATCTCTGAAGAAGTTCTGATTTGCCAGTCCCAGAACCGGATGCATTTTTGGCAGCTAACAGGTTTTCTACAGATTCCCAGTCGCCTTCAATCATACGTTCTCGTTCCAGAACACGTTCAGCCACATATTGTGTAACCCGTTCACCGACCATTTTCCGGTTGGTACTTTGTTCCAGCACAACCCTGCCCATACGGGTGTCTTTTACAAATTGATATTCCCGGCCATCGCCGCCCATGCGAACAAAGCTCGTCATATCAATCCAGAATCTGGGTGTTTCGCCTTTGGCAATGGCAAACTCAAATTGCTCATTATCTTTCGGAATTTCTTCAATTACCGGCTGCAGATCTTCGGCCAGAAGTTCGAGACGGCTTAGCGTGGCATGCTTCATGTCCACAACCACGTCTTCGCGGTCTGCTTGCGCGCTACGCACTTCGTTCAGAGCCTGCTTGAGATTAAGCATCTGCTCCTGAATAGAATCTTTTTCAAAATCGGGATCAGCCATCACGGCACCACTTAATTAACCTTTGGTTAACCACATAGTTGGTGATCAGACCTGAAAATGCAAGAAATATTGAGGATGTGACCTAATTCGCCAACGTTATGCACGACCGAACAAAATGTTGGAAACCAACTTGTCTCGACCATAAACGTCTTTATGGAATTTGGCTTTACCACCATCAACCCATACAGTGAAATAAGTCAGATGCACTGGAACCGGTTTGCGCAATTTGAAACGCTGGGTTTCTGGGTTTGCCAATATTTGATTGATTTTCTTTTGGCTTAAGCTCCTGGAGCCAAACAAACGTTCTGCAAATTCCAGGGGGTTCTGAACCCTGATACATCCGTGTGAGAACGCACGCGAACTCTCAGAAAAGAGATTCTTGGCCGGCGTATCATGCAAATACACATTAAAGCGGTTCGGGAACATGATCTTCACCTGCCCCAACGCATTTTTTCCACCCGGTTGTTGAACGATCTTGTACGGAAACTTTTTGCCGTTAACCGAATTCCAATCCACAGAATGTGGATTCATGGCAGGCGCATCAGCCTTCCAGCTCGTATAGACCTTGTATCCGCGCTTCTCCAGATATCCCGGGTCTTTACGCAATTTGGGTAGGATTTCATTGCCAGCAATAGAACGTGGTACCGTCCATGTGGGATTGAAATCAGCATATTGTATCTTGTGACTGAACATCGGAGTTTTGTGATACGGCTTACCCACCACCACACGACGCCGGTCAACAGACTTCTCATTCTCTCGAATGTGCATCTCGAAAGCCGCCTGATTAACAAGTACATGACGTTTACCCAGTGATGAGGGCAACCAACGCCAACGCTCCATGTTGACGATGATCTGACGCGCTTGAGCACTGTTGGGCTTTGTCTTGGCCAGCAAACCGCGTAAAGCTGCGTATTGCTGATGCTTGGGTCTCAGTTGATCAATGACCTTTTTGGGGCCACTTCGGCTTGCAGTCTTCAACCAGGCGGTCACATCAACCTTTTTACGGGATATCACAATATCCGGTTCTGAAACCGCTGGCGTCGTTCTGCCAGCATACAAGTCCCTGCCAAAACGCCAGAAAGATTGTGAAAGATAGAGCTCGGCTGCAGCGAGTTCCTTCTTGGTCAGACTTTGGATATTTTTCGGCAGCGATGAAAGGTATTCAGCAGGCTCCAATCCATCCTTATCAGCTTGTTGAAGCACCTGTACAAGTTCCACGCCACGCTTATTCAACCCCTTGTTACCTGTCCAGATTCCTTTTCCGAGCCTGCCCCTATAGTATTTTTTCAATGGATCCAGATTGATAACGGTCCCATTCCATTTAATAGCATCACCTCTGAGAACGGATGTGACGCTTGCAGCATTTGCAATTCCGGTGCTAGCGGTTGCAGCAAACGCAACAGCTCCCACTAGAAAAGATCGACGGGAAACAGTTTTCGGGTGCATGTGAATACCGTAAATTGATGGCTCGTAAGTTCTATCTTATTTCAATACACCACAAGATCAAATCTCATCAGGTGCCTACCTGCGCCATATGTCGCAGGATGCCATCACAATTACGCGAGAATCTACCCTAAGGGAAGTTGATTATCTTCCATGCGGCTCATTGAAATCAATATCAGGACCAGAAGGAATAACCTTCGTCGGATTGATAGTCACGTGACTTCCATAGTAGTGATTCTTGTTGTGCTCAAAGTTCACTGTGTCGGCTATGCCGGGCCATTGATACAGTTCACGGGTATACGCCCACAAGTTCTTGTAATCGACTAACCTGCGAAGATTACACTTGAAATGCCCGTGATAGATGGGATCAAACCGTAGTAAAGTGGGTAAGAGCCTCCAATCGGCTTCCGTGGGTTCATCACCTGTCAGAAATCTTGACTTACCAAGCGCTTCATCTAGCACATCCATTGTTTCAAACAATGGAGCTACAGCGTCCTCGTAAGCTTCCTGTGTTGTGGCAAAACCAGACTTATAAACACCATTGTTGATGGTGTCATAAATCCTGTCATTCCACGCTCCAATCTCTGCATGAAGATTTTCTGGATAGTAGTTCCCAGGCTTTGCTCCCACAGCGTCGAAGGCGGAATTGAACATTCGGATGATTTCGGAAGATTCATTGCTGACGATAGTACCGGTTTGTTTGTCCCACAAAACAGGTACGGTCACCCGACCTGAATAATCCGGATCAGCTTTCAGGTAAATTTCATACAGAAAATCTTTATCGAATAGATCATCACCCACAATTCCGTCGGCATCTTTTTCAAATGTCCAACCGTTTTCAGCCATATACCAGTGCACAAAGGATACACTGATCATGTCTTCAAGCCCCTTCAAAGCACGATAGATCAGTGTTCTGTGTGCCCAGGGACACGCATAACAAACATAAAGATGATAACGACCCGGTTCAGCCTTGAAGCCACCAACACCTGATGGTCCGGGAGAGCCATCGGCAGTTATCCAATTGCGAAATTGCGCTTCAGAACGTTCGAACTTTCCGTTGCTCGTCTTCGTATCATACCATTTGTCATGCCACTTGCCGTCTAGTAGGAAACCCATGCTGCACTCCGTTTCACTGAATGTCGTTGCTATGGGAAATATAGTGGCTGTAGCGGTCAGGAAAGCAAAAGTTGATAAACAGTCTGTTCAATCAGTCCTGAACAATGAATACTGAACCGGTCAGAGCTCCATGGAAATTCACGTAAAACACAATAAAAACGGCACTTTAGCAAATGTTCTCAAAATCAAACATCAAACATGAAGAACTCCCTGTTCCAGATATCCAAAACCTGTCTGATGAAGAGGCAGCTGAAAAAGCAAAGGCATTTTCTGAATTTATGAAAACGCGGCATTCAATCCGCAATTTTTCTGACCGGCAAGTGGATCGTTCTGTAATCGAAGAATGCATTCGTACAGCAGGCAGTGCACCAAGCGGGGCCAACCATCAGCCAT
>CAWUJF010000380.1:0-3998 GCA_963922405.1 uncultured Hyphomicrobiales bacterium
TCGAATTTGGTCATTTCTTGATATCTTGAGGCGCTTCGGGTGTGCTGGACAAACCGCTAATTCAATGAATTAATCCAGAAAACACCATAGAAGAGAGATCCGGATATGAAAACCTCTGCATTACATCCAAAATTCGGTGTCATCGTAAGTGACATCAATTTGAATGACGTAACAGCAGATAATTATTTCCCCGAAATCAGGAACTTGTTTGAAGACCATTCTGCCTTGCTGTTTCCCAAGCAAAATATGACGGATGAAACACACGTCAGAATTGCTGAACTGTTTGGCCCCCTGGAGAACCGAGAGGCCATGGCCAGTGGTTATGATATCGACTTCACAATACCCGCTGTTTCCAACGAAGATGGTGATGGTGTCTTTGATGAAGACAGTCTCAGGACCCTGGATCTACAGGCAAATATGCTCTGGCACACAGATAGTACCTTTCTTCCCATACCCGCGCTTGTAAACATCCTGACGGCAACCGTTATCCCAGATGGTGGGGGACAAACAGAACTTGCTTCCACACGTGCGGCTTGGGGAGAAATGCCCGAAGCAATGAAAAGTCAGCTGCGTGATGCAATAATCTGGCATCGTCTATCTCATTCACGCTCCAAGATATCTCGGGAACTTGCCCAGCAAACCATGATGACACGCTGGCCAGATCGCCCGTGGAAAGCGGTTTGGCCAAATCCGGTCAATCAACGGGAGAGCCTTTACATCGCGTCCCACGCCTTTGCTATCGAGGGTCTGGGGCATGGAGAAGCTCAGACTTTGTTGGATGAAGCAATCGGTTTTTGCACGCGTCCTGAGTTTGTTTACAGCCATGAATGGGAAGTGGGCGATGTGCTGATATGGGATGAACGGGCAATGCTCCACAGAGGCAGACCCTGGGACTATTCTCAACCCCGGACACTAAAGAGTATATGCTGCTCAGTTACCGAGGCTGATGGTCTGCCGGCAGTCCGGGTAGTTTGAAGCAGTTTTGTTTTACCTGAAAAAAACGACTACCTGCACGGTGTGCAGATAGTCGACCAGAAATCATATTTCCAATAGATACAATAGTATTCGTAGCCAATCAGCTTTCAGGTCCGCAGAAGAGATCTTCACGGTGAGCCACATGATCACGGTGTTTTTCCACATAGGCCATCAAAGTTGCCATGCTGAATTTTTTGCCGAAACCTTCCCAGGGTTCAAATCCTGGTGTGTTGAGAACACTTTCAGGGTCTAGTTTAAGTAAGCGGATAATCACCGAGGCCACAATTGAGCCTCCGACACCAGTCAAGCGACCATCACCCACTTCTTCCCCTTCTTGAAGGCAGTAGAACCACAGAGGCGTTTTGTCGATATGGTGCTTCTTCAGTGCTTTCGGAGTTGGCAGTGGTTCAAAGCCCAGTTTCCTTGCTACCTGTTGGCCCGAGGCGATTTGAAGTGCAGTCCTATCGCGCAGGATGTTACGCAGTCCAAGCTTCTTGGCTCGATCTTCAGAGATTGTGAAGCCATCCCAATCAAGCTCTCCTGCAGCCACATTGTCAGGTAGTTCAAATAGCGTTTCCGCCATTTTGGTGCCGACTTTCAGCGCGTGCTGCGCTTTCGAGCCAAAGAACTGAGCCATTTCTATGTCTGATTCAGGCCCGCGAGGAGAAAATCCCAGCATCTTGAAAAGATCAACAGGCGCTTCTCCTTTCCTCAAGACATATTTTGGCTGAACCGTTGCATGACCAAAGCGATAGGCTGCAACAGAAAACTCTGCAGGCATGATCGGTCCTTTGTCATGAAACGGGTCTTTAAAGAGTGTTGAGTTGATCACCTTCTTGTCCACAAAGGCAGGAAGGAAATCATTCAGTATCAGCCATTGATAGTGTAGTCGTATGAAACGCCTTACTTGTTCGAAGCCCATGAGTTTTGGCGGTATAACCTCATGCCAGACCGCACTTCTCACATTCATCTCCGAGCAGTTTTGAATGTCCGTGTGAATGGATCCGCCTTTTTCCACATGGGTCATTAGGATGTTGTGAAGTGCAATGAAAGCACCCTGTATCTGGCTAACGATGATATTTTCATCGTTTCGAGGATCACCAATCAAGGCACGACCCTTACAGTTTCTTGGAAGATCGTATTCGCTTCCCTCGCGACCAAATAGCATGAATCCCTCATGCTCAGGTGAGTAAAGATATGGACTGGCTTCCGGACCGTCACCGTAAACACAATCCAGATCCAGATTTGGTGTGCGAATATTCCTGATCGAACGAGGATCAATACGTGTCCCAATTGCACTCGACGCATCAAGTGTCACGTCATGATCAATGAATTGTCCGAAGAATGTCATACCGGCATCAGCAGGACCTGCGGAAACTTTTTTAGTTCGCATTGTTTCCACTAGGGCATCAAAGCCGGCGACTATTTTTTCTTTAGTGAGATTTCCCGTAATCGGGTTTTCATGCAACAGATATCCAAAAATCTGCGGAAACACATCCTGGGTATTCATTGCTTGGTGGTTGAGGCATTCTTTTAGTAATTTGTCATGTCTCGAAAGACCATGGTGCATATTTGTCATCAGTAGCTCCTTTAAAAGTGAGCCCCCCGCTGACATACGATATTATAAAATTTTATTTTGAAGTATTTCAAATAGATCAATTTTCGTTTCAGTTTAATACAAAAAATGGATATATTATTGTATATTAAAGTTTTTTTAAAAATTTTAAGAAAAGCAAAAGGTAAAATAAGGCGAAAGTTAACTGGAAGTTAACCATAATTTAAGTGGTCTCAGCCGCTGCTCAATAAAAAATCCCGACCAGACTGGCCGGGATTTGACTTGCAAAAACTGATTCTTTCAGGAGGAAATTACTCTGCAGGATCGGCTGGTGTCACCTGATCTGCAGGCATATACAAATCACCACCCTCACGATATTTCTGCTTCATTTTCTCCATACCCTCTTTCTGGGCTTCAGCGCGTATATCTTGAGAAATGCGCATTGAACAGAATTTCGGGCCACACATGGAGCAGAAGTGAGCAACTTTGTGAGCTTCCTTTGGCAGGGTTTGATCGTGAAACTCTCTTGCTGTGTCCGGGTCCAATGAAAGATTAAACTGATCTTCCCAACGGAACTCAAAACGAGCACGGGAAAGGGCATCATCTCGTATTTTTGCTGCCGGATGTCCCTTTGCAAGATCAGCCGCATGAGCCGCAATCTTATAGGTGATAACGCCGGTTTTCACGTCATCTCGGTCAGGCAATCCCAGATGTTCTTTCGGGGTCACGTAACACAGCATAGCTGTACCGAACCAACCGATCATCGCAGCACCAATACCTGAAGTAATATGATCATATCCGGGTGCAATATCTGTTGTGAGTGGCCCAAGCGTATAGAACGGTGCCTCACCGCAGGCTTCAAGCTGTTTGTCCATATTAGCCTTGATTTTGTGCATTGGCACATGACCAGGACCTTCAATCATGACCTGACAATCTTTTTCCCATGCGATTTTTGTGAGCTCACCCAGTGTTTCAAGTTCTGCAAATTGAGCTTCATCGTTGGCATCATCAATTGAACCCGGACGCAGACCATCTCCAAGGGAGAAGGTCACATCGTAAGCGCGCATGATGTCACAAATCTCTGCAAAGTTAGTGTAAAGGAAGCTCTCTTTGTGATGGTGCAGGCACCACTTGGCCATAATAGAACCGCCACGAGAAACAATACCCGTAGTCCGGTTTGCAGTCATCGGCACATAGTGCAGACGAACACCAGCATGGATGGTGAAGTAGTCAACACCTTGTTCGCATTGCTCGATCAGCGTATCGCGATAAACCTCCCAGGTGAGGTCCTCGGCAATGCCGTTTACTTTTTCAAGCGCCTGATAAATTGGCACAGTACCAATTGGCGCTGGTGAGTTTCGTATGATCCATTCACGGATGTTATGGATGTTTCTGCCGGTGGAAAGGTCCATCACATTGTCCGCACCCCAACGAATAGCCCAAACCATTTTATCCACTTCCTCTTCCA
>CAWUJF010000381.1:0-3995 GCA_963922405.1 uncultured Hyphomicrobiales bacterium
CCACTCAGGCAATCCTTCACCTGGATTACTTTGATTGGGATACCAACCTGCTGGATAAAGCTCATTTGGATCATATGAAGTGGCCCAAAAGTGGTTGAACATAAACCCTGCGCGCTTTGCAACTGGCGCCTCTGGATCAAGAAGAGGTAGAGCATTCCCGTTGGGGGCGATTTTATATGCAACCGAACTACCTAGAGCGTTTTTTGAGTTGGGATTGACCACTTTCCAGTATCGTCCACGCGCTAGATCAAGTTTACGCCCCGCTTCAGTCTCGCTTCTGAGTTGTCGATCACAAATAGTCACTGCATTTCCATAAGGGTTTGCTGGACCGAGTGGTGCCGCTTCAAAATCAACTTCATGAACGCAGTTTTCGGCCCCATCAACACACATATCAAAACGGAAGCTAAACGTATGTTGATGCATATGCGATTCGATACCCGGAGCAATCAATGCGCCGAACTCTGATTTTTCACCGGGCGCAATTCCAGATGGAAATGGTATTCCTGTTGCCTTTACCTCTACCCCAATGGTGCCATCTTGGTAAAAATACCAGAAGAAGCCGTAAACATAATTTCCAATTGTACATATGGATGAAATCACTAGACGACGCGAACGAACCGCGCGCATCTTACCTGTCTTCGCATCCGTATGCTTCCACAGAAGTCCAAAATCCTCTTCATGCATGCAAACCGCATTTTTGATTTCAAGTGGAGTGCCAGTCCAGTCATGCGTAAACAAATCGAAATAATGAATATGACCAAGACAATCGCAACCCAGTTTGAGAGAGTCCAGGCATGCACCCAGGCCATACTCTCCAGTATCAAATGCATTACGACGGTAATTGCCACCGGTGGGATCGCCGTAAGGCACTACCATTTCCGCCATTGAAGCTCTGCGCATGATTGGCCTCAACCTACCTTTATCCTCATAACCTATGTTGTGCAGAACCAACCCTTCGCGTTGATTAAAGCCAATTCGAACGTGCCATCGTTGCCATTCCACCGCATAGCCATCCACATGAAAACTAGGCCCATCTGGTTGCGTTATTTCCAGGCGCTTTATGTCATCACGTAAACCTTCTGTTGGCCTAAGTGATTTTGTATCTGGTGGTAGAGGAACAGCACCAAAATCATCAATGCGGATTACTTCCCTTCGTTGCAGATCAACCACGGGGTGAAGATTGGCAATTGGTCTGCCATAACGGTTGTCACCCGCATCGTTGCAAACCCAGCAGTGACAATAGGCAATCCTTTCCCCTTGCTCTTCTTTGACATCGAAGTTGCCAGCTGCCCAGGTTTCGACCAACACTTTGTTCAGATCAGTGATGCCGCGCTTCTCCAAGGCTTCAATGAACCTTTGATCCTGCTTGACCAATTGGTCACCTAGTGCAAATTCATCCGGCACAATTCTGGCTTGTGCACCTTCCACATGTTGCCAACTTTCAATTTGTTCGTCGTCGAGATTGATAATCCCGTTAAGAGTTCGATTTGAAGAGGGTTCGTAACAGCAAACATAGGCCCGCCTGTGCTCTTGATTTGCAGTTGTATCCCAACTGGAAATATCAAGTCTTGGCTCTTCGAGAGTTATGGTTTCGAACCAACCACTTGCGTCCAATCCTGAGTCACGTTTTATGATCTCGACGGCTTTCGCAATTTCGTATTGGTTCAATGGGTCAAGCGGATGGGATGTGTATACTTTGCTCATAAATGGAGCATATCTCTGTGATGCCACCAAGTATAGTAGTGAAGTCTATCAACTGACTTACAAATTTTTTAAGGATAGCCACCGAACGATAGGTGGTGGTGATGAAAACTGTCGACACTAATGCGCTTCTTACAATTCTTCGGTTGACGTGTCGTATCATTGTGTTTGATTTATGAGATATGGCAGAACTTCTTATTGTTTATCACTCTCGAACTGGTGGTAGCCTGCAAATGGCATCAGCTGCGGCTAACGCTGCGCAGGAAGAGACACTGACTGTCTTAAAGCAAGCTGATGAAGCTGGCCCTGAGGACCTGTTGCATGCCGACGGCTATTTGTTTTGCGCACCAGAGAACCTTGCTGCTATTTCCGGAGTGATGAAAGATTTCTTCGACAGATGTTATTATCCGGTGTTAGGCCGCATTGAGGGGCGTCCTTATGCTCAAATGGTTTGTGCGGGTTCGGATGGAGAAAACGCAGTGCGCCAAATCGCTCGTATTGCCACAGGATGGCGGCTGAAAGAAGCACAACCACCCTTGATTGTCTGCACCCATGCGCAAACCCCCGAAGAAATTCTCGCAGAAAAAAAGATACCGGAGAAACAACTTATCCTTTGCAGGGACTTGGGAGCCGCTCTAGCTGCCGGTCTAAGTATGGGAATTTTCTGACCTATGAAGCATTCTCACGGCTGCCAAATTAATGATCAGGAGTTCCATTGTATTCTCAGTTCTATTTCACAGTAATATTAATTACTTCGGACGTTATCGGTGTTTTGTGAGGAACGTGACTCCAATCGCCAAGGACCATTTGCAAAGTGTGACTGCCAGAGGGCAAATCTAAAACTGTCTCTGTTTGCCCTTTCCCGAAATGGCGATGGTTTTCATCAGCTGGCAGTGCAAGATCAAATTCCTCAGCTCCGTCTTCTCCTTCACCAAGTGGAGGTCGATTAATGAGGAGGTGATGATGGCCTGTATTGTCCGCTTCAACCCCAGCAGGAGCTATCCCCATACCGGTAAGGCCGAATATAACTTTGAATGGTGAAGTGACGGTGTCACCATCCTTCAAATTGACAAAGTAAACCGTTGCTCCGTCTGGTGCAGGGGTGTCTCCGGCATAAGCGACACTTGTCATAGCCAGGAATGCTGTAACGAACGCTGTTGAAAGCTTTTTCATCTTCATCTCCTCCGAATTGTAACAATCTTGAATTAATTATGGTCCAACTTTGTGTCGAGTCAAATGGATCAAACTTTCGGTGATCATAGCGCAGCAATCATCATCCAACTCCCGAATATCTACAAAACCCAACAAAATGACTCAGAGGATTTATTCAATACCTGCAGACTAAACTGGAGGATGTGAGCTCTTATTGAACTTGCAAGTTGTTTCTTTCAACGTCGGTTATATATCCAACTCGAACTTGATCTGCCGCGATAACAAATCTGAAGGTTTGATTCCGAACATTTCCCGAAATGCTGCACTAAGATGAGCAGAACTGGAAAACCCGGCATAGTAAGCCGCGTTTGTCAAACTTGCTCCAGAATTCAATGAATGCGCAACAATCGCCATACGCTTCCAAAGCCGATACCGACGAAAAGGGGTTCCTGCCACCTCTTTAAAGATATGCTGGAACCGTGGAACAGAAAGTCCCGCGAGTTTTGCAGCTTTCTCGATATTCGAAAAATCCTGTGGGGCTTCGTCGATCGCACGCATTACCGCGGCTATGCGATTGTCGCGCGGACCCAGAACCGGCAAATCAAAAATGCTACAGATTTTGGCGACTTTTAACTCAACCGACTTTTCCTCAGCAGACTTCGTGATCGCTTCGGTAACACGTTCTGCCGCTTCATTCTCTAGGGATTGGAACACTGTTAGATCGAGTGTTAAGAAGTCATCGCTTAACGGATCGAGATAGATGAACACCATATGTCCGTTTGTTTTGAGGTGATGAAGTGTGTCCGGAGGAATAAGCGCTAGATTGCCACGAATGACTGACGGCTGTGCGGGATCAAGAATTTCTAATTCGAAGGGTTCAGAAAGAGCAATTACGATCGTCGCTACGGCCACTTTGTGAGGTGAAAGCTTCATGCCGGGTCCCACATAAATCGCCCGACTGGCTGACAGCATTATACGTGGCTTACCGCTTGCCCCTAGACGCGCTGCAGTACGATTTTTTAAGTTTGTATGAATCATATCAACTTTGGTCACTCAACATTCGAAGATGAAACCACCAAGCCTGATAAGTTACAAGCACCAATGGAAGTATCGCTAAGGTATCAACCAACGCTATCGTGCGT
>CAWUJF010000382.1:0-3986 GCA_963922405.1 uncultured Hyphomicrobiales bacterium
AAATAGGAACGCATATCATTGGATTTAGCAAGTCCCCTCTCCACATCGGGCTTGACCTCCCCTATATTGAAGGCATGGCCAATGACAAAGAAATTGACAGCCGCGAAGACGGCAATGATGAAGCTTCCGGGTTTGGTGAAGCACCTCAACAACCTTTAAGCGGTAAGCCGCTTTCAGGGGGCGTTTCCGCCTGGGCAAAGGAACTTTCAGAAGAAGCCCAGAAGCCCGGCATGCCCGGAACCTCCAAAAGAACAGCAAAGCAATCAGCTAAGGAACGTGAGCGCTATGGTGGTGACGGTTCCATTGCTGCCAATGTGAAAGAGGGACGCAAGGCAAAGCCCTCGCCAAAAGGTGCAAAGGCAAAAGGCACTTACTCTGAAAAACACGTCAACAAGGGTGCTATCATTGGCGCTTCCAGTGATCCCAAGGAACGTGCTGCAGCCGGATTGAACCCCATCGCAGTCCTTGAGATATCGCTCGAAGAAGCCGAAAAACTCCAGAAAACCAAGATCAACAAACCATTTGGCTATGACGGTGAAGCACTCGAAGGTGTCACCGCTACCGTTGCATCACTTTCAAAGCTTATTGAAGGCGGTGATCCAAACCTGGTTGCAGAATGGGTTCCACACCGCCCAGAGCGGCCTGTAAAAGCAGAAGGTGGGATTGCCCTTAAAATGGTGACCGAATTCGAACCTTCCGGTGATCAACCAACAGCAATTGCCGATCTGGTCGAGGGCCTTGGCACATTGGACGCCGAGGACGGCTCCGTTGAAAAAGTCGCACAACAACTCCAGGAACCAAGCGATACACAAGTGCTTCTCGGTGTTACCGGTTCAGGCAAGACCTTCACCATGGCCAAGGTGATTGAAGCTACTCAGCGCCCCGCAATCGTACTTGCGCCCAACAAAACACTGGCTGCTCAGCTTTACGGGGAAATGAAATCCTTCTTCCCGGACAATGCGGTCGAGTATTTTGTTTCTTACTACGACTACTACCAGCCGGAAGCTTACGTACCGCGCTCGGACACCTATATCGAAAAGGAATCGAGCGTAAACGAGCAGATTGACCGCATGCGCCACTCCGCAACCCGTGCACTGCTGGAACGCGATGATGTGGTGATCGTCGCATCCGTCTCCTGCATTTACGGTATCGGTTCGGTTGAAACCTATACCGCTATGACTTTCGAGATGAAGATCGGCGATACGCTCGACCAACGCCAACTCCTGGCAGATCTGGTGGCCCAGCAATATAAACGTAACGATCAGGCATTCACCCGAGGCACCTTCCGGGTTCGTGGAGACACCATCGAGATTTTCCCGGCTCACCTGGAAGACAGCGCCTGGCGTATTTCTCTGTGGGGAGACGAGATCGAGGCAATCACAGAGTTTGACCCACTAACTGGGCAGAAAACCGGTGATCTGAAATCTGTCAAAATTTATGCCAACTCACACTATGTGACCCCTAGACCCACGCTTAATCAGGCCACAAAAGCCATCAAGGAAGAGCTGAAATGGCGTCTTGATGAACTCAACAAGATGGGCCGCTTGCTTGAGGCACAAAGGCTGGAACAGCGCACCCGTTTTGATCTTGAAATGCTGGAAGCAACCGGCTCCTGTGCGGGTATCGAGAACTATTCCAGGTATCTGACTGGTCGTAAACCGGGGGAACCACCGCCAACACTGTTTGAATATATCCCGGACAATGCCATTGTGTTCGTTGATGAAAGCCATGTGACCATTCCTCAGATCGGTGGCATGTATCGCGGTGACTTCCGTCGAAAGGCAACGCTTGCAGAATACGGGTTCCGACTGCCATCCTGTATGGATAACCGGCCTCTTCGTTTCGAAGAATGGGATCGTATGCGTCCACAAACGGTCTGTGTTTCTGCCACTCCTGGTGGCTGGGAGATGGAGCAGTCCGGTGGCGTCTTTGCCGAACAGGTCATTCGCCCAACCGGATTGATTGATCCACCCGTTGACGTGCGTCCTGCCCGAACTCAGGTTGATGATGTGCTCGGCGAAATCATGGACACTGCCAAGGCCGGATATCGCACGCTTGTAACCGTACTGACCAAGCGGATGGCGGAAGATCTGACTGAATATCTGCATGAAAACGGAGTAAGAGTTCGTTACATGCACTCGGACATTGATACGCTTGAACGCATTGAAATCATTCGCGATTTGCGCCTTGGCGCTTTTGATTGCCTCGTTGGCATCAACCTGTTGCGCGAAGGTCTGGATATTCCGGAATGTGCGCTCGTCGCTATTCTCGACGCGGACAAGGAAGGGTTCCTTCGCTCCGAAACTTCATTGGTTCAAACCATCGGCCGCGCTGCGCGGAACGTGGATGGACGCGTGATCCTCTATGCTGACAATGTGACGGGTTCCATGGAACGGGCCATGGCGGAGACCACAAGACGCCGCGAGAAACAGGAAGCCTGGAACGCGGAAAACGGCATCACACCGGAATCGGTCAAGAAAAACATCGGCGACATTTTGGATTCTGTATACGAACAGGATCATGTGCGTGTGGATACCGGCATCGCAGAAGAAGGCGAACTGGTTGGTGCTAACATGGCTGCACATCTGGAAGGTCTCGAGAAACAGATGATGGATGCCGCAGCCGATCTGGACTTTGAAGAAGCTGCCCGTTTGCGTGATGAAATCAAACGCCTGCAGGAAGTTGAACTGGCAGTGGCGGATGATCCCCTGTCGCGAGATGCGGGTGTTGAGAACACTCAACGCAAACGCAGGATTGAGGCAAAGGCCGGAAAAAGCTTCCCCGACAAGGGACAACCCAAATCGAAGAAATCCGATAGCGGGTTCCGCAAAAATACGCTGGATGAAATGACTGTGGGCAGGACCGAGAAGCCTGTCGTACCGGATGGATGGGAAGCGCCTCGCAAAAGCTATGGTGAAGAAATGCGTCGCGACCGGGGAACAAACTCAGCCTATGGCACACCGCTTGGTAGTGACGAAGCCGGTTTACCACCGGAGCAACCCAATAGCAGCCCTTCACAAAAGAACAGTGACAATCGCCGTGGCCGACCCAAGAAAACCGGAAGGCCAGGAAGATAGATCATGACGCCTGAGGACGAGCTCACCATCGAGCAGCTAAAGCAATTGGTCCGAGAAAAAGACGAGCGTATTGCTGAACTGGAAAATGAAGTGGCAGTCTTGAAACAGAAGCGATGGGTGGTGGATGGTTGTGGTGACGACGCCTGGGATTTGTAGCAGATCCCTTATTATTGCAAAATCATCGGGGTAGCAGACTGGCCCAATGATCCTTGGCCAGTTCTGAGGCCAGATGATCAAAAGTAAGGCGGATGCGCCTGCTCGTTTGAATTTCCCGATGCGTGACCAACCAGGTCTCCATGTTGAAGGTGGGAAGATCTGGATGAATGCGTCTCAATCCAAGCCGCCCTTCAGCAACAACGACTGGCAAAAATGCAATACCTGCACCGTCTCTGACAAGCTCGTAAATGGTGCTGCCATTAGATGTGGTGATCCCGAAATTATCAGCCGTAACCGGAATGCCCATGGCTGAGATTTGCGGAACCAGGCGTTCCTGATGCTGATATCCGATAAAGTTCGCCCTCGCGAAATCTCGTAGTGAGCCAACCGGTTCGAGTTCATCCAAATATGTTTGTGAGGCAAAGAGACCGATTTCGATATCAGCAAGTCTCTTGGCGATAAGGTCCGGTTGCTCAGGCCGCATATGGCGAATTGCGATATCCGCATCACGGCGTGTGAGATCACTGATCTCGTTGGATGGGACCAGCTCAATGCTGATGCCAGGGTGTTGCTTCCTTAAAGACTTGAGACAAGGCGGCAAGGCATAGGCTGCCATGGCATCGCTTGATGTAATCCGCACAACCCCTTCGACTGCCTGACTTTGACCCGTAGCAACCCGGGAAATTTGAGCCGCACACTCGGCCATTCCGCGCACATGGGTCAACAGCTCAGTACCGGAATCGGTCAGTTGCA
>CAWUJF010000383.1:0-3973 GCA_963922405.1 uncultured Hyphomicrobiales bacterium
TGGCAATCTTGCCGTTACGGTTCACCAACTGGAAGTCAGAAAGCTTGTTCCTGCGGACGGTTCCACGCTTAGTAGCAAACATGATGTTGAGGTTTTCCCAACTCTCCTCGTCCTCAGGAAGCGGCAGGATCGTCGTGATGCTTTCACCTGGCTGTAGAGGCAGAATATTGATGAGCGCCTTCCCTCGTGCCTGTGGAGCCGACAAAGGCAGCTTCCAAACCTTGAGCTTGTAGGCAATCCCGCGGGTTGAGAAGAACAACATCGGCGTATGCGTGTTGGCCACAAAGACGCGCGTCACAAAATCCTCATCCTTGGTGGACATGCCGGAACGGCCCTTACCACCGCGACGCTGGGCACGGTAAGTGTCCAGTGGCACGCGCTTGATGTAACCATGATGGCTAACGGTGACCACCATTTCCTCGCGTGCAATCAGATCCTCGTCTTCCAGATCAAAACCACCATCGAGAATTTCGGTTCTGCGTGGCGTGGCAAACTCGTCGCGAACTGCAATAAGCTCGTCTGAGATGATCTGCATAACCCGGACGCGTGACGCTAGAATATCGAGGAAATCCTTGATCTCTTCACCGATGGACTTCAGTTCATCGCCAATCTCATCGCGACCAAGCGCTGTCAGGCGTTGCAGTCTCAGATCAAGAATAGCCCGTGCCTGCTCTTCGGAGAGGTTGTAGGTACCGTCCTCGTTCAACTTGTGCCGTGGATCATCAATAAGCTGCACCAGTGGCGCCACGTCTTTTGCAGGCCAGTTGCGCTCCATCAATTGCGCACGCGCTGTTGCCGGATCGGGAGCCTTGCGGATCAACGCAATCACTTCGTCGATGTTTGCAACAGCAATAGCAAGACCAACCAACACATGCGCCCTGATCCTTGCCTTGTTTAACAAGAACTTGGTGCGGCGGGTAACAACTTCTTCGCGGAAGCTGATGAACGCCCGCAACATGTCCAGCAGGTTAAGCTGTTCCGGCTTGCCGCCATTCAACGCCACAAAGTTACAGCCGAAGGAGGTCTGAAGTGGTGTGAAACGATAAAGCTGGTTCAGCACAACATCCGCCACCGCATCGCGCTTCAGTTCAATCACCACACGATATCCGTCGCGGTCAGATTCATCGCGAATGTCAGAAATGCCTTCCAAGCGCTTGTCACGGACCAGTTCGGCAATCTTTTCCTGCATCGTCGCCTTGTTGACCTGATAGGGCATTTCGGTAACCACAAGAGCCTGGCGGTCTGCCCGGATCGTTTCTTCATGCACTTTGGCGCGCATGATCACGGATCCACGGCCGGTCTCGTAAGCCGAACGAATACCACTACGGCCCAATATCTGTGCACCTGTCGGGAAATCCGGTCCTGGCATGATCTGCATCAGATCAATCAAGCTGGTGGCTGGATCTTCAATAAGCTTCAGACACGCATCGATGACTTCACCCAGATTGTGCGGCGGAATATTCGTCGCCATCCCCACAGCAATACCGCCACCGCCATTGACAAGCAGGTTGGGAAAGCGCGCAGGCAGAACAGTGGGTTCACGCTCGGAATTATCGTAGTTATCCTGAAAATCTACCGTGTCTTTGTCGATGTCAGACAAGAGCTCATGGGCGGGTTTGGCAAGACGGGATTCCGTATAACGCATCGCTGCAGGCTTATCACCATCAATGGAGCCGAAATTCCCCTGTCCATCGACCAGCGGCACGCGCAGAGAGAAATCCTGAGCCATACGCACCATGGCGTCATAAATGGCAGTGTCGCCATGGGGGTGATATTTACCGATTACGTCACCCACAATACGGGCTGATTTTCTGTAAGGCTTGTTCCAGTCATATCCATTTTCATGCATGGAATACAAAATCCGACGGTGCACCGGTTTCAAACCGTCACGCACATCAGGAAGCGCCCGGCTCACGATCACGCTCATTGCGTAATCAAGATATGAACGCTGCATTTCCTCAATAATGGAAATCGGTTTGATGTCGGAATTGTCTCGATCTCCGGGCCCTGAGCCCGGCGGCATATTTGTTTCGTCTGACAAGGATTTACTACCCGGTTATTTCGCCTCGCAGGAGTATATACGATTCCCTATCCATACCCAAATTGTCGCAGGTTATTCACTGATATTTTGCTATGATATTACAATGGGTTACATCGCAATATGTAAAAGGTGTGAAATATTTTCCATAGCTAAAGCTTAATTCTGGTGATATGGCAGATTTATGTTTGAATTTGATGTGATTTTAAATGCCTTTGTGACCCTTTTTGTCACCATAGATCCGATTGGTCTGGCACCCATATTCTTGGGAATAACCGGGGGCATGAACCGCGCACAGCGTCTATCCGTAGGCATTCGTGGCAACCTGATTGCTTTGTTCATTCTGGTGCTGTTTCTCGTAGCTGGTCAATCAATCCTCGACACACTTGGCATCACAATTCACGCATTCCGTGTAGCTGGCGGGTTACTGCTGTTTTATCTGGCATTCGAGATGGTTTATGGCACCAGACAGGAACGCAAGGCGGAAACAACGGAAAAGGCAATCACAGTCGATCAGATCGCAAACATTGCGGTCTTCCCGCTGGCTCTTCCATTGATTGCGGGTCCTGGCGCAATCTCAGCCACAATTCTGTTGGCAAGTGAGCAGGATGGAAGCTGGGAATGGCGCCTGGTTCTCATAGGCGTAATTGTGGGCATTCTGTTGATGGTACAACTGGCCTTCATCGCAGCTGAACTGATCGATAAATATCTGGGCAATACCGGGCGCATGATCCTGACCCGCCTCTTGGGCGTACTCCTCGCCGCATTATCCGTTCAGTTCGTCGTAGACGGCCTTACCGCCCTTGTTGGCGGGTGAATACCTCAAACGCCTTGACCTTATCCTCAGGGCCTCTCACAGTCATACGCACGCCATCCTCGTGAAAATCTCTTGAGATCACTTCAAGCGCATATAGCCCGAGCTGTCTTTCAAACTCTGATGATTGAGAAAACTCGAATTCGACTTCCGATTGAATAATTCTGACCCAGGGTATCAACTTCGCTTCATCGATGGCCTGTTTGGCGGCTCCCGAATATGCCCTTGCAAGGCCACCGGTCCCAAGCTTCGTACCACCGAAGTAACGGGTCACGATGATGCCCACATCAATTAGATTGGCGCCTGTGAGCGTTTTTAGCACAGGCATGCCAGAAGTACCGGCAGGCTCTCCATCATCCTTCGCACCCTCTTCAATTTGATTGGTAGGCATTATCTGCCGGAATGCCGTCACATGATGGTTTGCTTTGCGGTGTTCCTCACGGCAACGTACCAAGGTTTCATCAAATCGACCAATGGGCACAAGATGAGCAATGAAACGCGATCGTTTCACCTCTATTTCGCTGATGTTTTTTGTTTTTACGGTAAGAAAATTCAAGTGCTACCTAACGTCCGGGCAAATCCACTTTCATTTCCTTGCCGCCTAAACCGTGCACACTGTCATTGGAGCGCACAATAACGGTTTTCACGCCGGCTGGAATAGTGGCACTACCGGATCGCGTAAAGGGTTGCTCATTCACGTGTGGATGAGCCAGTACACGTGTGCCGTACACGGTTTTTCCATCTTCACTCACCACTTCCCATCTGTCTGCATAATGATCCCAGCCTTCGTCAACGTGTTCAACTGTTACGGAAAACCTAAAATTCTCTCCGGAGCCTGTAACCTTTACATCCACCACATCAGATTCGCCTGCCGATACACCTGAAGCAACTGCCATCCCACAAACTAACCCTAAGACACTAATAATCTTTTTCATTTCACACGCTCCGTATTAGGCTCCACACGCGTCAACTTACGCCGAGAGACAAAAGAGGCCAAGTCAAAAAATTTAACCAATTCTGATTGATGCCCACGTGGCTGCAAGGAAATCAAAAACTTGTCTCGAAGCTCAAAACGCCGTGGGCCTCTATGAGTAGGAATTTCGTGCTATTGAAAGTAAAGC
>CAWUJF010000384.1:0-3969 GCA_963922405.1 uncultured Hyphomicrobiales bacterium
ACTGTGGCGAAGAAACTGTTTTCAAGAATGGTTATCGGAGGTTCCACATGCCAGATACCGGACTTGCGGGTCCAGGAAACGTATCCGGGTATATGATCGAATTTATCGGCTACGGCAATTACCCGGTCCTGATGCCACGGTAAGCTCCAATTACTCTCTTTATTTTTGTCGAATACCAAAAAACGAACGACTTTCGTGCCCGGCTGGAGTTCCTCAGCCAATTGATGGATCCTATTCAGACCCCTGGGTGCCAATTCTCCGGCCTCCTTACATGACAAACGCATCCCCGGCCGATTTCCAAGGTGAACAGTTTTCTCTAATTCAAGGAGTTCTTTCTCTTGGAGAGCATTTCTGCACCAACAATATCCATCTCTCTCGATTTTCGAAATTGTATTCAAGGATTAACCCGCCTGAGGGTGAGATTGATCCTGCCTGCATTTTTTAGAAGACCTGATGTGCCGGGGTAAATCCGGTCAACGCCATGAAAAGCTAGCCTTGATTCACCCGCTAGCATCATCACATCGCCGCTCTGAAGTTTGAAGGACTGCGTCGGATCATTCCTCTTTTTGCCACCAATTCTGAAAAGACATGTGTCTCCCAGCGAAACCGAAAGGACAGGAGCATCGAAATCCTGCTCGTCACGATCCTGATGTAACCCCATACGAGCGCTGGGCTCATAGAAATTTACGAGACACGCCTCAGGTGGCTTGTCATAGTCTGCCACATCTTGCCAGAGCTGAAGTAGGGGTTCCGGCATTTCGGGCCATGCATTTCCCGTTTCCGGATGTGTGGCCTGATATCGATAGCCATTGTCTTTGTCGGTAACCCAGCCAAGGGAGCCGCAATTCGTCATTCTAACAGACATAGGCTTGCCCGTACGTGGCATGCGGGGCACGAAAAGGGGAGATTTTGCAACAATCTCTCGGATGGATTGAAGCAAATCAGACTGCTGGTCGGGATCAAAATAGGATGGCAGATAGATTGTATCGGCAAATTCCAGTTTTTGTTGCATGGTCTTCCTGGCTCAAAGCCTCAAATTTACACGGCACCAACGGCAATTCTCGGCGTTATCCTGCGATATGCTCCATATCTACTCCCCAAGCACCCTTCCTTTTGTAATTTATAGCTTTAAATCTCTTGCACAAGCGCAATCGACTACTTATATACCCGCCAGATGTGATTAGTCTTGTTGGCGAGAGATCAAGGGTGATCACTAAATTCAAGCATTTCCAGTTTGACCGGGTGCTGGGTTCAGGCCAACAGAACCTGTTTGGATGCCGTTTGGGTCCACCTAGCCCGCTGGTAAAGGAGTAAGATATGGCAAAAGTTATTGGTATCGACCTCGGTACAACCAATTCATGCGTAGCCGTAATGGACGGCAAAGAGGCAAAAGTAATTGAAAACGCGGAAGGTGCTCGCACAACCCCTTCCATGGTTGCGTTCGGTGATGACAGTGAGCGTCTGGTTGGGCAACCTGCAAAACGTCAGGCAGTAACAAACCCAGAAGATACATTGTTTGCGGTTAAGCGTCTTATCGGCCGTCGCTATGACGATGCAACCGTCAAGAAAGATAAGGACCTAGTTCCTTACAAGATCGTCAAAGGTGACAATGGCGATGCCTGGGTAGAAGCCCAGGGCGAAAAATACTCCCCTTCACAGATCTCTGCGATGATCCTTCAGAAAATGAAGGAAACTGCGGAAGCCTATCTGGGTGAAACTGTCACTCAGGCCGTTATTACTGTCCCGGCATACTTCAACGATGCTCAAAGACAGGCAACTAAAGATGCCGGTAAGATCGCTGGTCTGGAAGTACTGCGCATCATCAACGAGCCGACAGCTGCTGCCCTTTCCTACGGAATGGAAAAGAATGACGGCAAGACAATCGCTGTCTATGACCTTGGTGGTGGTACATTCGATGTGTCTATCCTGGAAATCGGCGATGGTGTTTTCGAAGTTAAATCCACTAACGGTGATACATTCCTTGGCGGTGAAGACTTTGACATGCGTCTGGTTGACTACTTGGCTGATGAGTTCAAGAAAGAAAACTCAATTGATCTGAAGAATGACAAAATGGCGCTTCAGCGTTTGAAGGAAGCTGCAGAAAAAGCAAAAATCGAGCTTTCGTCTTCTTCACAAACTGAGATCAACCTGCCGTTTATCACGGCTGATGCTTCCGGTCCAAAACACATGACCATGAAGCTCACCCGTGCAAAATTTGAGTCACTGGTGGATGATCTGGTCAAGCGCACCGTTAAGCCAATGCAGGCAGCCCTGAAAGACGCCGGCATGAAAGCTGGTGAAATCGACGAAGTTGTTCTCGTTGGTGGTATGACCCGCATGCCTAAGGTTCAGGAGACTGTTAAAGAGTTCTTCGGTAAGGATCCGCATAAGGGTGTTAACCCGGATGAAGTTGTGGCGATGGGTGCTGCAATTCAGGCCGGTGTTCTGCAGGGTGATGTTAAAGACGTTCTTCTGCTGGACGTGACACCACTTTCACTCGGTATTGAAACATTGGGTGGCGTATTTACCCGTCTGATTGATCGGAACACAACCATTCCGACCAACAAGTCCCAAACCTTCTCCACTGCTGAAGACAACCAGAATGCTGTTACAATTCGCGTATCACAGGGTGAGCGTGAAATGGCTGCTGACAACAAACTGTTGGGTCAGTTTGATCTGGTCGGTATCCCACCAGCACCACGTGGCGTTCCACAGGTTGAGGTGACATTCGATATTGATGCCAATGGTATCGTGAACGTGTCAGCGAAAGACAAAGGCACTGGTAAAGAACAGCAAATCTCAATTAAAGCCTCTGGCGGTCTGTCAGATGATGAGATTGAAGAAATGGTCAAAGACGCGGAAGCAAATGCTGATGCCGATAAGAAGCGCCGTGAAGGTGTTGAGGCCAAGAACCAGGCTGAAACCCTTATTCATTCTGCTGAGAAATCACTGGAAGATTACGGTGACAAGGTATCAGAGGAAGATCGCAACGAGATCGAACTCGCGATTTCCGGTCTGAAAGAACTGGTTGAGTCAGAAGACGCCGATGTGGAAGATATCAAGGCTAAGACAGAAGTTCTCGCAACCGCATCCATGAAACTGGGTCAGGCCATGTATGAGTCTTCTGAAACAGCGCAGGCTGAAGCCGACGCTGCAGCCGATGCAGCTCGCGAAGAGGAACTCGAAGACGTGGTTGACGCGGATTTCGAGGAAATCGACGACGAAGACGATAAAAAGTCTGCTTAACTGAAACCATGATCCGGCTGCTGAAAATAACACAGCGGCCGGAACGCTTTAGGCAACGGGGTCGGTGAAGTTATGTCAAAGGCAGATTATTACGATCTTCTGGGGGTCGAACGGGGTGCAGACGAAAAAGCTTTAAAAAGCGCATTCCGTAAAATGGCCATGAAGCATCATCCGGACAGAAATCCGGACGATCCCGCAGCCGAATCCAAATTCAAGGAAATCAACGAAGCCTATGAGGTTCTGAAAGACCCTCAAAAACGTGCTGCCTATGATCAGTACGGCCACTCTGCATTCGAAAACGGTGGCGGTGGTTTTGGCGCCGGTGCCGGAGGCTTCTCGGATATCTTTGAAGATATCTTTGGTGAGATGATGGGCGGTGGTCGCCGTGGCGGTGGTCGCTCAGGTGGCCGTGAGCGTGGTGCTGATCTCAGATACAATATGGAAGTATCGCTTGAGGATGCATACGCGGGGAAGTCAGCAGAAATTAGCGTTCCCACTGCTGTTACTTGCGATGTTTGTTCAGGATCAGGTGCAACGCCGGGATCCTCTCCGGTTACCTGCGGAACGTGCGGCGGTAATGGTCGGATCCGTGCGTCCCAGGGTTTCTTCTCCATTGAACGCACTTGTCCTGATTGTCAGGGCAGAGGTGAAGTTATCACTGATCCTTGTACTAACTGTCATGGTCAGGGCAGGGTAACCCGGGAACGTACACTCAGCGTCGAT
>CAWUJF010000385.1:0-3966 GCA_963922405.1 uncultured Hyphomicrobiales bacterium
AAACCACAGCGGTTAATCAAACTAACTCAGATTCAGCTTTGGAAACCTCTTCGCAGGCAAACAACGCACCGGCAATTCAACCTTCGGACAACACCGCCACTGAAGAACCAACGCGATTAGCTGCAATTGATGGTGCAGTTTCCACTGGTGAGACTGGAATACCGACAGCAAGTCCATTACCCAAACCGAAACCCAAACCAGTTGCCAAACCTAAGCCGGCACCGGCCACAAATACGGCGGCCGTAGCTAAGAGCGAATGGGTTGTCCAGGTATCTTCTCAAACCACACCCGAAGCTGCACAATCTTCCTTTGTGAATATGAGAAACAGGTTCTCTGCACTTCAGGGCAGGGCGATGTCAATTCAGCGCGCTAATGTTAACGGAACAACATATTATCGTGTTCGTGTACAAACTGCTTCCAGAAATGATGCAAACCAGCTTTGCGCTAATCTTAAATCTGCTGGTGGCAGCTGTTTTGTCACTCGCTAGTGGTTTCTTAATGGCTAGACTGCAGGCTAATCCATCACGCCTTCTGCATTGAAAATTAGCGGAAAATAGCTGTTTCTGTTACTTTTATGTATGAGAATCAGTTCGGTAATATTTGGCTGTTCAGGTCTTCAACTGACCAATGAAGAGCGTGATTTTTTCAAGCAGGTTAACCCCTGGGGCTTTATCCTTTTCGGCAGAAACATTGATACACCGCAACAGGTAGAGGCGTTGGTTTCAGATTTGAAGGCAAGTGTCTCTCATGATGATGTTCCGGTTTTCATCGATCAGGAAGGTGGTCGTGTCAGGAGGCTGCGCCCACCCCATTGGCCAGACTATCCTGCTGGAAGAGTGCTTGGTCAGGCCTATGAACAAGATCCCGAAAAAGGAAAACGTTTTGCCTGGCTGCAATCAAGGCTTATGGCATGCGATCTTGAAAAACTCGGGATCAACGCTGATTGTCTGCCAGTGCTGGATGTACCTGTTAAAGGCAGCCATGACGTAATCGGTGACCGGGCTTATTCATATGATTTGAAAACTGTAGTAGAAGTAGGTCGCGCCGCCACGCAGGGGCTGATGGATGGCGGAGTTTTACCCGTCATAAAACATATCCCGGGTCATGGAAGGGCGATGGCTGATAGCCACAAGGAATTACCGGTCGTTCATACTTCCCTTGATGAACTAGAAAATAGCGATTTTGTACCCTTCAAGGAGTTGTCTGACGTGTGTATGGCGATGACGGCACATGTGGTTTATTCAGCAATCGATAACGAATCACCTGCAACCACATCCCAAACAGTCATCAATCAGATAATCAGAGGCTTTATGGGCTTTGATGGCCTGTTGATGTGTGATGACTTATCAATGCATGCACTTTCTGGGGATTTCTCCGAAAGAACCCAATCAGCTTTTGCAGCAGGCTGCGATATTGTGCTTCATTGCAACGGAAACATGCA
Organism: uncultured Hyphomicrobiales bacterium; assembly: GCA_963922405.1. GTDB lineage: Bacteria > Pseudomonadota > Alphaproteobacteria > Rhizobiales > Rhizobiaceae > JAALLB01. The sequence goes on from CAWUJF010000385.1 coordinate 1,442, forward strand.
GGAAATGAAAGAGGTTGCTTCATCGGTACCGGACCTCAATGGGAAGGCTTTGGAAAGGGCAGTGGAGGCAACTCGGTTCCTAAATATGGGCCAACCATGTGAGGAACATGAACTGAGAAAAGAATTTGAAGACTTTTGTAGTCAGGTACCTGATGCAGTGGATCCGACAAACTATTGATCTGTCGTGTCCTGTCCTGCATCGGATACAAATTGGGTAATTGAAACAAGTGAATACTGAAAAAGACAATCCCGATCTGCTTAGCCTGGCTGATAATATATCTGCCTTTGAGGACGATAATCACGCATCATCAGAACCAAAGCTTCAGATAGACGTGGAAGGTTTTGAGGGGCCGCTCGATCTGTTACTCGAACTTAGCCGCAGGCAAAAGGTAGATCTTGCCAGAATTTCGATTCTGGCACTGGCAGAGCAATATCTGGAGTTTGTCGAAGAAGTCAGAAAGCTGCGAATAGAGTTGGCAGCTGATTATCTGGTAATGGCGGCCTGGTTGGCATTTCTTAAATCAAAGTTGTTGTTGCCAAAAGAAGATGAAAACGAGGACGAAATGTCCGGTGAGGAAATGGCAGCACTTCTTGCTTTCCGCCTCAAACGCCTGGAAGCAATGCGCGAAGCTGGAAACAAGCTGATAAATAGGAATCGTCTTGGCAGAGACTTCTTTGCTCGCGGTAATCCAGAGCCGATCGTAATCGACAAGAAAAAACAATTTTCTGCCACCCTGTATGACCTACTTTCGGCATACGCTTCCCAAAGACAACGTCAAAGCGTTTCTCACGTGACAATCGTCAAACGGCAGGTCTGGTCCCTTCAGGATGCGAGGGAAATTTTGACCAGATTGCTGGGCGACCTTCAAGAATGGACAACATTGGACGATTTTCTAATTCCTTACATACCAACACCTGAACTGAGAAATACTGCAAGAGCCAGTTCATTTGCAGCAACGTTGGAGTTGGTTAGAGAGGGCAAGCTGAAGATGCGGCAAGACGAACCGTTTGCCCCGATTTTTTTAAAGAAGAACGGCGATGAAAAATCTGCCGATGAAAACAAGAGGATTTAAATATGGCGCAGGTTAAAGAGGCTCAAATATTGTCTTTCAATCCGGCTGGATCGGATGACAATGAAAACAGGTTTCTCAGAGAACATTTGCGCATGGTTGAAGCAATTGTTTTCGCTGCTAGCGAACCTGTTTCTCACAAGGCTTTGGCGGATCGCCTTCCTGAAGGTGTGGAACTTGAACCTTTGATGCAGGAACTTCAGCAAGCTTACTCCTCACGAGGTGTAAACCTTGTCAAAGTAGGAGACAATTGGGCATTCCGAACAGCCGATGATCTGAGCTTTCTCCTTCAAAAAGAAACACTTGAAACCAGAAAACTATCTCGGGCAGCGCTGGAAGTTTTGGCAATTATTGCATACCACCAGCCGGTAACGCGTGCAGAGATTGAAGAAATTCGCGGAGTTGCTACCTCCAAGGGCACCTTGGATGTTCTTTTGGAAACTGAGTGGATCAAAATGCGTGGCAGACGCAAAACACCGGGCAGACCAGTTACCTATGGAACAACCGATGGTTTCCTTGATCAGTTCGGCTTGGAAGAGCTACGCGATTTGCCAGGTTTGGAGGAACTAAAGGGAGCAGGATTACTGCGTTCTCAAATACCAGCAACTTTTCATGTACCAGTCCCGAACGACAGCGACGAACTCAGTGAAGATGAAGATCCCCTGGATCATGATGACCTGGAAGAATTGGGCCTCCTTTCGCCAATGGACAAGGACGAATAGGACTGACGACTGGTTTTCTTTAAAAGGTAACGCTATATGTTGCGCTGAAACAAGTTGCAGGTGTTAAGCGCGTAGGCATGAACAATCCCTTTTCTGGAACACAAGCTGGGAAAACCGGATCTGATCGGTGGAGTAAAAGAACCTCCGCTGGTGTGGTTATCGCATCCAGCATGTCGTTTGAAAGCATCTATTACTCCGTTGCTGGGAAAACCATTCTTGAGGATGTCACCCTCGATGTAGATCCAGGGAGTGTCTTGTGCCTACTTGGACCTTCCGGCTCCGGCAAAACGAGCCTTCTGAGAATAGCAGCCGGTCTGGCCAGACAGAACAGGGGCTGTGTGAGTATAGACGGACGAATCGTAGACAACGGAAAGGTGTTTGTACCGCCAGAAAGCAGAGGCGTGGGTCTGGTTTTTCAGGACTATGCTTTATTTCCGCACCTAACCATTTTGCAAAATGTGGAATTCGGACTTACCGCTCTCAGCAAGTCTGAAGCAAGAGAGCAAGCAATGCTGGTCTTGTCCCGCGTAGGATTGGAAGACCGGGCGAATCAATATCCGCACATATTGTCTGGTGGTGAACAGCAACGAGTGGCCCTTGCACGTGCCTTAGCACCTAGACCAGGGATTTTGTTGATGGACGAACCGTTTTCCGGCCTCGACTCCAGACTACGAGAAACCGTCCGCGAACAAAGCTTGGAATTGCTGAGAGAAACCCGGTCAACCGCGATAAT